>JBGSRB010000591.1:0-13612 GCA_041737735.1 Anaerolineae bacterium
TACGCGAACATCTCAGTCAGCAGCTTATGATCGCCATCCAACGGATACCCGCCATAACCATAACCATCAAACCCGATTTCGAGCAGTGCTTCGGCGCATTCCTGCCGCAGTTCGCGCGATCCGCCGCCCTGCACCACGCCGAATAACTTCGGACGATCAGCATCACTGATTTTCTTCTGCGCCATCAACTGATCGAACGCATCCCGACAGCGCCGCGCCCATTTGATCGTGCGCTGCACCGCATCGGCTTGCACCGCGTCATCAGCATCGACATGCGTGCAGTCATCCAAGCAGAACACCACATCGCCGCCATAGCTCACTTGCAGTTGGATGCTTTTCTCCGGCGTCAGGTTATATTTTTCGCCCTGTTCGTTACGGTAAATCATCCCCTTCTCGTTCAGCGTGCCATACTTGGGATTTTGCCGCACCAGCGAATACACCTGAAACCCACCCGAATCCGTCAGGATCGGGCGATCCCACCCCGCGAACGCATGTAACCCGCCCGCGTTCTGCACGACCGACGACCCCGGATGCTGCATCAAATGGAAGGTACTCATCACCACGCCTTCGACGCCGCACCCCACCAGATCAGCCGAATCGACTGCGCGCACCACCGCCCGCGTCGCGTCCGGCAAAAACACGGGAAAATGCAGCGTTCCGTGCGCCAATGTCAGTTCTTTTAACACAGCCTTCATCCCATCTATTGCTTAATTGCTCAACTATACAGCGTAGGCAACCCGCCGCCCACCCGACATATTCGCGTCATTCCACCGCCCAAAATCATGCTACGATTAAAGTGTGCAATCTCATTTGTAAGGGGAAATTCATCATGTTGCGCCGCATTCTGCTCGTCATCTGCTTACTCATCACTGCCGCGCCCGCCAGCGCCCAAACCGACTGCGGCTTGCCGCCGCTGCTCGAACCGCGCAGTCACGGCGTGGTCGCGGTCGATCGACTCAACGCCTATGGCGATCCCACTTTTAGCGCCGCTGTCACCGGCAGCGCCCCGCGTGACACCATGTTTCAGGTTAACGACACCAACCGACCCGTGTGCGCTGAGGGCGTGCGTTGGTTACAAGTCGCTGACCCCGCATTCCAGTGGGTTGGCTGGACTCCCGAATCCATTGATGGCGCTTACACCGTCGCCCGTTATCAATTCCAGCCTACGCCGCCCATCCCCTTTGACATCCCCGTGAACGCACCGCAGATCACCGAGTTCAACACGCCACTGCCCACCGTGATCCCCGCGCCCATGCCCACCAGCATCGACCCGACTTTCGTTAGCGATTACGACTGGCAGCGTTTCGTCGGAGATAGCTTCACCTACAGCTTGCCGACCTTCGACCCCCTCACTTTGACGCTACCTACCACTTACATGGGCGATCTGCCCGTGCCGCCCTTCGATCTCAGTGATGTCTACTTCGTTGCTGACGCGGAATTGACCGAAGAACAACTGACACTGCTGGCGCAAAACGGCTTTGTCGTCGTTCCCAGCGGATTGAGGCAGTTCGATGATGCCTATTATTTCTCGTGGGATCACGCCGACGGCAGGGGCGATTTCATCACCACCGATGCGCTGCTGCACGCCCTCTTTCTGATCTACCAGAACACGCAAATGTTCCTCGAAATGTCCGAGCTTTACGGCGAGGCTGCCACCATGATCATGGGTGGATTTGAGCAAGCCGCCGACCAATACGCCGCCGCACTTGGCACCGATCTCGAAGCACCCGCCCGCCGCGCTGCGCTTTACTACACCGTCGCGCTGGCGCTGCTCGCATCCGGGCAAGATAACTACACCTACCCCGACCCCGATAACTTCGGCGGCACCCTGCCCCACTTCACTTCTGACACACCTTCGCCGCGCAGCCTGTTGTCCAGCGCTGATCCCGCCCTGCTCGAAGCGGCGCAGCCCATCATCGACCTGGCGCTTGCCGCCGAAGGACGCCTGGATGTCCCCATCCTGACCAATTATCAAGAAGACTTCAGCCAGTACCAACCGCGCAGCTATTACGCGGGCAATCCCCTGCTGGAGTCCTATTTCCGCACGCTCATGTGGTTGGGACGTATCACCTTCTTGACGGAATCGCCCGACGACACGCTCACGGGCTTACTCGTGCTGCGTGCGCTGGTCAACGATGCCGACGGCTACGCTGCCTATGAGCGCCTCAGCAGCCTGATCGACTTCCTCGTCGGTCCCGTCGATGATCTCAGCCCTGCGGATTACACGCCCCTCGCGCAGCAAGTTTACGGCGCTGATCTCAACCTGAACGCCTTCGCTAACGTCGATAATCTCACCGCTTTCCTCGAAGCCGCCGCCGATCTGCCGCTGCCGCGCGTGAACAGCATCCCAGTTGCTGTAGGCGCGCTGACGCCCGAAGAACTTGCCCAACAAACACGCGGCTTCCGCTTGTTCGGACAGCGTTTCACCTTCGACGGCTACGCCATGCAGCAGTTGATCTATCCCGAAGTCGGCACAGTTGATAAATCGCGCACCTTGCCGCTCGGCTTGGATATTCCCGCTATGCTCGGTTCGGATCAAGCATACGCCCTCGCCGCTGAACGAGGCGCGGCTGATTACGCCAACTACGATCAGAACTTGGGCGATCTGCGCGACGAAGTCAGCACCATCACCGGCAGCGACTGGTTGCAAAATCTCGCGGGTGCGTGGCTGTGGACGCTGCAACCACTCGCCTACCACGATCCCGCGCTCATCCCGCCAATGCTGCAAACCGATGCGTGGCAGCGCCGCGAACTCGCGTCCCTGCTCGGCAGTTGGACGCAGCTCAAGCACGCCACCCTGCTCTACGCCGAGCAACCGATGGGCGGTTTAGGCGGCGGCGGCTTCGAGCCACCCGTGATCAGCTACAGCCGCGTCGAACCCAACCCGCAGGTATTTGCGCGCATCGCCTTGATCAGCGCATTGCTCACACAGGGCTTGGAAGAACGCGGCTATCTGCCCGAAAGTTACAGCTATACGCCGATGTTTAGCCTTCGTGATGCGTCACAGCAGCTAGGCATTCTTTCGTCGCTGCTAGCGGAAATGGCGCGTAAGGAACTCGCAGGCGAACCCTACACGTACCAAGAACTCTACTTCCTGCAAGAGCAGTTCGGACAAGCCTACTGGTATATCCGCTACACTCTCGAAGTCTGGATCACCGACCCGCCCGAAAACACCGCCCTCGTCGCTGATGTCGCCAGCAACGCGGCATCGGGTGAAGTGCTGCATGTCGCCATCGGCACGCCCGACTATATCTATGTCGTCACCAACACGCCTTACGGCTTAACGTTGGCGCGCGGCGCGGTTTACAGTTATTACGAGTTCGTCAGCCCGATTGACGAGCGCCTCACCGATGATGAGTGGCGCGCCCTGCTCGCGGCAGGCACTCAGCCCGACCGCCCAGCGTGGATCGATCTTCACTACGCCGATTAATCCGGTAGCGCCCACTGTAGGGGCGGAGACATAACTCTGCCCCTACACGCAGTCTATCTACGGATCACGCATCATATTCCGGCGATTCCGCATCGAAATTTCCAGCAGCTTGCTGTGCGGGGCGAACAACACAATCGTATCATCCGGTTGCAGCGCTAGGTGATTCGCCGGATGCACATCAACTGTTTCGCCGCGCTCCAGCAGCACAATATCAACGCCTTCATCTTCCTGCACAGTGCCGATCAACTCGCCATCCATGAACGACCCCACCTGCACCTGCAAGCGGATCAAGCTGTATTCTTCTTCGCGCACATACAGCGTCGATGCGATATCCATCCCTAACGCCGCCCCCGCGAACGCTGGCGCTGCCAAATCCGAAGCGCTCACCGTTTCCGCGTTCAGCGACCGCTTGAGATGCGCCGCGAATTGATCATCCCACATCCGCACGACGATCCGAATGCGTTCGTTCATCTCGCGCGCGCGCACGCTCACTTCCAAATTCACGAAGTCATCCGATGTACACACGATCATCGACTGTGCGTGCTTCAGTCCCGCGTCTTCCAACATGCGCGTATCACGTCCGTCACCCACCAATAAGCGCACGCCGTGCAGCTTACCAAATTCCTCATCAAGCTCTTTGCGCGTCTGCGTGTCCAGCACAATCACTTCAAAACCCATCCGCACCAATGCCCGAATCACGCGAATGCCCACATGCCCCGCGCCCACCACGATGATGTGATTGCGATACGTGCTTGCCAATGCTGCCTCCCACCCTGAACTTCTGTCGCCGCGCCCGAAGAACAACCGCGCTAGATCGGTGATGCCGCGCGCCGCGATGAAAATGCCGATCAAGGGCAGCGCATACCAGAAAACGATCAAATAGGGTTCGCGCGGCAAATCAATGACGCTCTCGACCACCATCAACGCCACCATCAAATAGGGCAGATCGAAGTAAGGCAGCCGTTCTTCGCCTGCGAAAACCATCAATTCGCCATAGAGCCAACCACCGCCCAGCGTCGCCAGTGCAAACACGACGATCGGCACTCTGAATTCATTCCACAGCGCGCTGGCATAGCGCCAAATTGCTCGCACTGACCGCACCCCACGGCTGACGCGCCCCGTCGGCACAGGCAAGTAGCCATTTCCAGCATATTTACGCGATCTGCGGCGTCGTAACATTACAGCGTTAGCCCTTCACCGCGTCCCGATCCAGTTTCAGGATCAAACAGCCGAGTGGCGGCAGCGTCAATTTCACACTCTGCTGATGCACGTGATACGGCACATCGTCATCCGTCCACGCGCCGCCGCCGTTACCCACATCCCCGCCGCCATAGATCGCCGCGTCGCTGTTCATGATCTCGCGGTAGTACCCCGCCACTGGCACGCCGATCCGATAGCCCGACCGCACCACAGGCGTATAATTGCACACCACCAGCAGAAAATCCGCGCGATCATCGCCAAAGCGCATATAGGCAAACACACTGTTCTCGATGTCGTTAACCTCGATCCACTCGAAGCCTTTACCATCGAAATCATGTTCCCACAGCGCGGGCTGCGCCGCATACAACCGATTCAGATCGCGCATGAAGTTTTGCACACCCTGATGCGTCGGCAAATCCAGCAGATACCAATCCAGCGCGCGTTCTTCGCTCCACTCGTTCCACTGACCGAACTCTTGCCCCATGAAATGCAACTTCTTGCCCGGCATCGTGTACTGCGACGCGAACAACAGCCGCAGCCCCGCGAATTTCTGCCACCAGTCGCCCGCCATTTTCGTCAGCAGCGATCCTTTCAGATGCACCACCTCATCATGCGACAACGACAAAATGAAATTCTCGTTGAACGCATAGATCAGGGCAAACGTGATCAGATGATGATGATAACGCCGATGAATCGGGTTCAGCTTCATGTAATCGAGCGTGTCGTGCATCCAGCCCATGTTCCATTTGAACGTGAAGCCCAACCCGCCCACATAGGTCGGACGCGACACCATCGCCCACGACGTGGATTCTTCCGCAATTGTGATCGCGCCCGGCACTTCCCGATGCACCAGCGTATTGAACTCGCGCACAAAGCTGATCGCGGCGAGATTCTCGTTCGTCCCATACTCGTTCGGCAGCCACTCGCCCTGTTTGCGCGAGTAATCCAGATACAACATCGACGCCACCGCGTCCACCCGTAGCCCGTCAATGTGATACTTCTTCAGCCAGAACAACGCGCTCGACAGCAGGAAATTCCGCACCTCATTGCGCCCATAATTGAAGATGAACGTCCCCCAATCGGGATGCTCACCCTGACGCGGATCGGCATGCTCATACAGATGCGTGCCGTCGAAATACGCCAGCGCGTGACCATCCTTCGGGAAGTGCGCTGGCACCCAGTCCAAAATCACACCGATCCCCTGCTGATGCAGATGATCAACAAAGTACATAAAGTCCTCGGGCGATCCATGACGGCTGGTGGGTGCAAAATAACCCGTCACCTGATACCCCCACGATCCATCAAACGGATACTCCGTGATCGGCATCAATTCCACATGCGTATAACCCATATCCACGCAGTACGCCGCCAGCCGCCGCGCGATCTCGCGGTAATTGAGACATTGACCGTTCTCGTCGCGCTGCCACGATCCCAGATGCACCTCATAGGTCGCCATCGGTTGCTTGAACATGTCGCGCGTCGCCCGCTGCTCGATCCAGTGAGCGTCACCCCATTCATAGCGATCCAGTTCCGCCACCACTGACGCATTCGCGGGACGAAACTCGCTGAAGAATCCATACGGATCGCTTTTCTCGCCGCGATAACCCATATTCCGCGACCGGATCGAATACCGATACACCGCGCCTTCGTCCACCCCCGGAATGAACAATTCCCAGAAGCCGCTATCGCTGTACATCTGCATCGGGTGCAGCCGCGCATCCCACCCGTTGAAATCCCCGATCACACTCACGCGATACGCATTCGGCGCCCACACCGCGAAGCGCACGCCGCGCACACCCTCGCGCTCGACGATGTGCGCGCCCAACTTTTCATAACTATCGAAGTGCCGCCCCTGCCGCAGCAGATAAACATCAAACTCGGTCATTTGCGGCTCAAACGCATACGGATCGTAAAACGTCACGCTCGTGTCGCGTTTCGTTTTCGCCTCATAATGATACAGATCGCCGCGCGCCCCGCTGATCGTCACCTCGAACAACCCGTCCTGATGCGCGCGCGTCATCTCAAATCGTTCGCCTGTCGCATCTTTGATCAGCGTCACCGTCTGTGCATACGGCTGAAACGTCCGCACGCTGATCTGTCCCTCACCCGCTGGCTGAGGTCCCAGAATGTTGTACGGCGAACCATGATCGCCATTGAGCAGCGACGCCAGCGCGCCGGGATGAAGTTCAATCGTCATTAGATCAACCTTTTCACTGAGGTTTCACTTCCATACCGCGATTATAGACCCCAACGCCAACTTTACTCAAACAATCCTGAGTGTTTGTATAATGTTCCACTTTTCACAATCCCGTTCATGCTATCATTTAGACTGACCAGTCGGTTTATTCTTGTTGACATGCTGGCATAAGTAAATTGGATGCTTCCCATGACCAAAGCCGACGACACCCGCGACCGTATTCTCGACGCGGCGCTCAACATTTTCTCACGCAAGGGCTATCACGATACGCGCATGGATGAAATCGTCGAAGCCGCCGCATCATCCAAAGGCTCGATCTACTTTCACTTTCCCAACAAAGAGCGCCTCTTTCTCGCGCTGGTCGATCAATTTGCCGACCTGCTCGAACGCCGCGTGATCGAAGCCGTCGCCAACGAACAGCAGGGCATCGCCCGCGTGCGCGCCGCGTTGCAAGCCTGCCTCGACACCTTCGGACGCTACCGCCGCCCCGCCAAAATCCTACTGGTGCAGGCGGTCGGCTTAGGCAGCGTGTTCGAGAAAAAACGCATCGCCGTCAATGATCGCTTTGCTGGATTGATCAAAAACTATCTCGATGAAGCCATTACTGTTGGCGACATCGCTCCGGTGGATACCGAAGTCGTCTCCTATGCGTGGATGGGCGCGATTTACGGTATCGTCATCCGTTGGGTGTACACGGGTGAACCCGATAGCGAGCGCATTCTCAACGCCATGCTGCCGCTGCTGCTCAAAAGCGTGGGTTATGAAGATGCGGAGCTTGTAGCATGACCGAGCGCCTGATCAGCTACAGCATCCGCGCCGACGGACTCGACCCCGCGGTTGTGCGTCAGCACGCGCGCGGCATCGAGCGCATCTTCTGGGAAAGCGCCGACGGCATCGCTTTTGTCGGCTTCGGCATCGCCGCCGAGATCAGCGCGTGGGGCGCGGATCGCTTCACCACCGTGCGCCGCAAAGCCAGCGATCTATTTGCCCATGTCATCATCGCAGGCGACGACGCCCCCTTAGCGCAACCGCGTTTATTCGGCGGCTTCTCGTTCAGCAGCGAATTCATCACCGAGAATGTATGGGCGCAGTTCGCCCCCGCCTATTTCGTCTTACCCCATTACCAATTCGTCGCGCATGGCGGCGAAGCGTGGCTGACCATCAACATTCAGGTTGCGTCGGGCGAATCCTTCGACGCCGACTCGCTGCACGCGGCTTTAAGCGCGCAGCTTGAACGCTTGCGCCAGCCGCTTGATCCGCCCGCGACCGCGACGCGCCTCACCGACATCACCTATCCCATGCCCTTTGACGACTGGGCGCGCATCATCACCGCCGCCACCGACCGGATGCAAGCCGATGATCTGCGTAAAGTCGTCCTCGCCCGCGTCTGCGAACTGCGCTTTGCCGGTCCCGTCGATCTGGATCACGCGCTCGACTATCTGCACGATCACTACGCGGGCTGCTATCGCTTCCTGTTCGAGCCGATCCCCGGTTTGGGCTTCTTCGGCGCATCGCCCGAACTGCTGATCAGCGTGGAAGGCACATCCGCGCACACGATGGCGCTGGCAGGTTCGATCCAGCGCGGCGCTGATCCCGCTGAAGATGCCGCGCTTGCCGCGCAGTTACTCGCCGATCCCAAAGAGCGCGCCGAACACGGCATCGTCGTCGATTCGCTCCACGACCGTTTGCACCCGCTGGCGGCATCGCTCACAGCGCCCACCACGCCCGCCCTTTACCCGTTGGCGAACATCCAGCATTTACATACGCCCTTCACGCTCACGCTCAAGCAGGCGTATGGCGTCCTGCCGCTGGTCGAACGCCTGCACCCCACGCCCGCGATGGGCGGTCAGCCCGATGATCGCGCCCTGCCCTTCATTCAGACAGCCGAACCGATCCCGCGCGGTTGGTACGCCGCCCCCATCGGCTGGATCGATCACCGTTTGGATGGCGCGTTCGCTGTCGCCATTCGATCCGCCATCGCGCAGGGGGATCGCGTCTGGTTGTACGCGGGCGCGGGCATCGTCGCTGAATCGATCCCCCAGAAAGAGTGGGACGAAACCGCGCTCAAGTTCAAGCCCATGTTGAACGCGCTTGGCGTCAATCTGGCGGAGGTGGCAAATGTCCAATCCTAATCTCGTTTGGGCGCGGACCATGATCGAAGAACTTACCCGCGCGGGCTTGCGTCACGTTTGCATCGCGCCCGGCTCACGCTCGACGCCGCTGGTGTTTGCGTTCGCTGAACTCGCACAGACGAACCACGTCACCATCCACCGCCATTTAGACGAGCGCAGCGCCGCCTTTTTCGCCCTCGGACTCGCCCAAGCGACCCGCACGCCTGTCGCGCTCATCTGCACCAGCGGATCAGCTTTAGCGAATTTCTTCCCGGCAGTGGTCGAAGCGCACGAATCGGGCGTGCCGCTGATCATCCTCACGGGTGATCGCCCACACGAGTTACGCGGCAGCGGCGCGAATCAAACGATTGATCAGGTTGAGTTTTACGGCAAGTACGCGCTCTGGTCGGTCGATCTGCCGCTGCCCGAAGCTGATCCCGGTCCGCTCGTGCTGCGCTATCTTCGCACGACCGCCGCCCGCGCCTACGCCACCGCCAACGGACAGCGCCAAGGCGTCGTGCATCTCAATTTCCCGTTCCGCAAGCCACTGGAACCGACCGCCGCCGATCTTGCCCGTGCCAGCGCTTCAGCCGTTGAATCGATCACCACCATTACCCGCGCCGCGCCTACAATCCATCCTGCCGATCTCACCGCGCTGATCGACCTGATCAATGCCCACGAGCGCGGCATCATCATCGCGGGGACGAACATCGATCCCGCGCTTGCGCCCGATCTGCACGCGCTCGCCCACCAGATCGGCTACCCGCTCTTTGCCGATCCGCTGTCCGGCGCGCGCTTCGGACATCCCAACGCCATCGCCGCCTATGAAACTTTTCTCAATGGTGGCGATCTCGCCGCGCCCGATCTCATCATCCGGGTGGGCGACATGCCGACCTCCAAGTGGCTCAACGCTTGGATCGACACCGACGCCGTGCAGACCTATATTCACATTACCCCCGCTGGCATCTGGTCGGATGATCAACACCGCGTCACCCATCTGATCCACGCCGATCCCGCCGCGCTGATCGCCGCCCTGCACGATCAAACACCCACGCGCGCCTCAACATGGAACGATCACCTGCACGCGCTCGAATCCGCCACGTGGGAAGCGATCAACCAGCACCTCACCGACTTCGACGCCGCCTACGTCTACGACCTGATCGCGTCCCTGCCCGACGACGCGATCGTGTTCGCGGGCAACAGCCTGCCCATTCGCCACGTCGATCAATTCGGGCGTCCGTCCGGCAAAAAGCTAAACCTCTACGGCAATCGCGGCGCATCCGGCATTGACGGCAATGTCTCGACCGCGCTCGGCATCGCCCGCGCCCACCCCGATCAACCCGTCTATCTGCTCATTGGCGATGTCACGCTCTACCACGACCTGAACGGCTTACTCGCGATCCGCAATCTCGGCATCAACAACATCACGATTGTGCTGCTCAACAATGATGGCGGCGGCATTTTCAACCGCTTGCCCGTGAGCGCGCTCGATCCCACCTTCACCGACTTATTCATCATGCCGCACGGCTTGGACTTCACCCACGCCGCGCGCCTCTACGGACTCGAACACACGCTCATCACCGATCGCGCCCATTTCCGCGACCTGATCGCGCAGCCCGCCGATCACGTGCGCCTGATCGAAATCCGCACCGACGCGCGCCACGACGAATCCGCGCGCAAGGCTTTAATTCACGCTGTTCACCAACACATTCGCACCATGCAAATAGCTGAATAAGCGAACGTAACCCACGCCTACCCACTTTGCCCGCCCAATGCGGATCGCAAAATTCCCCCTCTCCGAATTCGGGGAGGGGGTTAGGGGGTGGGGTCAGAAGTGGGGTCTTTTACAAACTATGGAGGAGCAACCATGAACAACGCACAACCAACCGTCAACTGGCAGCAAGTCACCGACTACGAAGACATCACCTATCACAAAGCCGACGGCATGGCGCGCATCGCCTTCAACCGTCCCGAAGTCCGCAACGCCTTTCGCCCCAAAACCATCGACGAGATGATCGACGCCTTCAAGCGCGCGTGGATGGATGAAGAAGTCGGCGTCGTTCTGCTCACGGGCAACGGCCCCGCCGCCGATGGCAAATACGCCTTCTGCGCGGGCGGCGATCAAAAGGTGCGCGGTCACGCGGGCTATGTCGGCGATGATGGCGTCGCCCGCCTCAACGTGCTGGAACTGCAACGCATCATTCGCACCATGCCCAAACCCGTGATCGCGCTCGTCGCGGGCTACGCCATCGGCGGCGGACACGTGCTGCACGTCATTTGCGATCTCACCATCGCGGCGGATAACGCCATCTTCGGGCAAACGGGTCCCAAAGTCGGCAGCTTCGACGGCGGCTATGGCGCGTCTTATCTCGCCAGCATCGTCGGACAGAAAAAAGCGCGCGAAATCTGGTATCTTTGCCGTCAATATAACGCTCAGCAAGCGCTCGATATGGGCTTGGTCAACACCGTCGTTCCCGTCGATCAACTGGAAGCCGAAGGCGTGCAGTGGGCAAGCGAGATTCTCGACAAAAGCCCGATTGCGATTCGTTTCCTCAAAGCCGGACTCAACGCCGATCTCGACGGACAAACCGGCATTCAGGTTCTCGCGGGCGATGCCACCATGCTCTACTACATGAGCGACGAAGGCAAAGAAGGACGCGACGCCTTTGTCGAGAAGCGCAAGCCCGACTTCAGCAAGTTCCCGCGCCGCCCGTAATCACACATCCTACATGCGCCCCTCATTCTCCCCCTCTCCCCGCTGAACCGCCGTGTTTGTGCGTGGGAGCGGGGGTTGGGGGGTGAGGGGTAACTTACGCATGACTCAACCAACGTCCACCGACTGGCTCGCGCAAACCGCGCACACGCATCCCAATGCGCCTTCGCTGCTGCGCCCCCACGACGACCTGCCTAAATATGTGACGCTCACCTACACTGATCTCAACATGCAGGTGGCGCGACTTGCCGCACAATTGCAGCACATCGGCGTTGGTCATGCTGATGTTGTCGGCGTGCTGATGCACAACCATGCGCGCTCGGCTCAGGTCGTTCACGCGCTGGCGCGGTTGGGAGCGGTGCTTGTGCCGCTCAACACGCGCCTCACACCCGAAGAACTGCGCTATCCGGCTGATTTCGCTGGCTGTAAACTGATCCTCTGCGACCGCCCTAACGAAGCCAGCGCGATCACGCTGCAAACCGCTGACCGTCCGATTTATACGGTCGGTTCACCTTGTGCCGAAACGGTTCTGGCGTTGCCCCAGACTATCCACCCCATCGAACCGATCACCAGCGGCGCAATCGATCTCGACGCCGTGCAAAGCATCGTCTTCACCAGTGGCACTACGGGCAAACCCAAAGCCGCGCAGATCACGTTTGGCAACCTCTATCACAGCGCGCTTGCCTCAACCCAACGGATCGGTAGGCAGCCTAACGACCGCTGGTTGCTCAAACTGCCGCTCTATCACGTTGGCGGTTTGTCGATCTTGTTTCGCGCGTGTTTGGATGGCACATCCGTCATCTTTCCCGACACGCACGCTGATCAACCGCTCACTCAACTCATCACGGCAACCCAACCCACATTGATCTCACTTGTGCCGACGCAGTTGTACCGCCTCATCAACGATGGCTGGACGCCACCACCATCCCTGCGGATGATCTTGCTTGGTGGTGCTGCTGCCTCGCGCGAACTCATCGACATGGCGCTCGATCGCGGCATTCCCATCGCGCCCACCTACGGCATGACCGAAGCCGCATCCCAGGTCGCCACCCTACTGCCCGATCAGGTACACGCCAAGCGCGGATCAGTCGGCAAGCCGCTTGCTGGCACAACCATCCGCATCATCGACCAGCACGGACATGATTTGCCGCCCAACCACCCCGGCGAGATCATCGTCACGGGTTCAACCGTCATGCGCGGCTATCTGGGACATCCTCCCACCAACGGCACGCACTCCACGGGCGACATTGGCTACCTCGATACTGACGGCGATCTCTGGCTGCTCAATCGTCGTTCTGACCTCATCATCAGCGGCGGCGAAAACATCTACCCCGCCGAAGTCGAAGCCGTGCTACGCCAGCATCCCGCTGTTGCCGAAGCCGTCGTCATCGGCATCCCGCATCCCGAATGGGGACAGCAGGTTGCGGCAGCGGTGCAGGTCAAGCCCGATCACACCTTGACGGCTGACCACCTGATCGCGTTTGCCCGCCAGCATCTAGCGGGCTATAAACAACCGCGTCAGATTGTTTTCGTGGCTGAATTTCCACAAACCGCCAGTGGCAAAATCATTCGCCGCGCGGTTGCCGATCTTTTCAACGAAGGTTAATGACATTCACGCAAAGTTAACGTCATTAACTGTCAAGTGAACGCTGTTAACCTTCACAGTGAATGACGTTAACAATCCTTGAGGGGAAATCTTCATGAAGGTGAACGGTTTTAACTATCATGTCTCAATTAATGGATCGGGCGATCCGCTGTTGCTCTTGCACGGATTCACGGGTTCCAGCGCCAGTTGGGAAGCCGCCATCGCTGCTTTTTCCCCTCATTTCACCGTGATCGCCCCCGATCTGCCCGGTCACGGTCAAACCCCGATCTCGCCTTATAATCAGCACTATGACATTAATGCTATCGCGAGGGTTTTGTGGCGCATTTTACGCCGGTTTTACCCGTGTCAGCCGCAT
>JBGSRB010000592.1:0-4225 GCA_041737735.1 Anaerolineae bacterium
CAACCGCCGCGCGCACCGCCACCTTGCCCAGTTCCGCCGCGTTTTGTGATGCCAACGCGCCCAGAAATTTACCTGTCGGTGTGCGCGCGCCGCTGAGGATCACCGCATCGCGCGCGGATTTAGCTGTGTTCGTCATGATACCGTGCCTTCCATGCCTCTTTTAAGGCGCGTGCGCTGTTTTCCACCGTGTCGGGGATCACGCGCGTTTCGCCCACAACCGCCATAAAGTTAACATCGCCGCCCCAACGCGGCACAATATGAAAATGATAATGCGCGGCGATGCCCGCCCCCGCCGCCGCCCCGATGTTCGCGCCCGTGTTGAACGCCTGCGGGTTATACACGTCGCGCAGCACTGCCAGCGCGCGATTGGTCGTCAGCGCCAAGTCGGTCAGCGCGTCAGGATCGAGCGCTTCCGGCGTGCTGACATGGGCATAGGGCAGAATCAGCACATGCCCGTTGTTATACGGATACAGATTCACGGTCACGTAGACAAACTGCGACCGCGCGATCACCTGCGGGTGATCCGCGTCGGCTGCTGCCAGCGCGCAGAACACGCATGATCCATCACTCGGCTTGGTTGCACCGCGAATGTAATTCATGCGCCACGGTGTATACAGATGATCAAAGTTCATACTTGGTTGCATCTCGTGCGTGTAAAATTCACTTCAAATGTTACCACATCATCGACGCGGTTTCTGCGCTTTGATACAGCAAACGCCGCGTGATGTTACCGAAAAAGCGCCGTAAAGCCCCTAGCTTTAGCTAGGGGGATAGAAGGCGTGTTGGTCTCGTTCATCCGTGCTATAATTTCTTCACGCACTTTAACACCGTACAGATCGGCGGTTGGGCGGACGAATCTTTTCGCCCGTAAAATCTGTAGAGCCACAGGTGCCACTCTGGGAGACGTTGTGCTTCAAAGCCCGCTCCCGCTAGAGTCCACCAATTGCTGGACTGGACGAGTCCATGTCGCGTAACGTAGACCCTCTGGCAACCTCGGTTGCGAAGGTCAAGCGTGCGGCAGAAGCCTCCGCCTTTGGGCGTGGGGAGCGTCACAATGAGCATGTATCGACCGCCCAACCAACCCGCACGGCACGAAAGGGAATGACGTTATGCCCCGTTGGTCAACTTTCGGATCATTTCTCGCAGATGTCGCGCAGGCAGCAGGCGACGCCGAGCGTCAAGCCCTCGTCGCTGAACTGCTGAGCGAACATACGCATTTTCCGTGGATTGAGGACACACAAGCGACGTTTGTCTACACCCAGCCCGCCGAGCGCGTCGCGCTCAACCTCGATACCATCCCCAACGATCCGCCGTTCGAGCCATTCCAGCGCATCGACGGCACCGATTTTTGGTATCTGACTTATCCCTTTGAGCGCGATGATCTGCTCGACTATTTGATCGCCGTTGATGATCCGATGACACCGCTGGTCGAAGAAATCGATCTGGTCGGGCGTGTAGGGCGTTATTGGCGCGCCGATCCCCTTAACCCGCAGCGGATCGAAACCGGCGGCACATCTGTTTCCGTGCTGCGGATGGGCGAAGCGCGTCCCTTTCCCAACTGGGCGGCGTTTCAGGCGGTGGCGCGCGGACGCATCACTGATCATTTCATCGATAGCGACACCATGAATTATCAGCAGCGCCATCTGTGGGTGTATACGCCGCCCGGCTATGCCACCAGCGGCTTGGCGTATCCGCTGCTGATTTTGCAAGATGGTCAATGGGCGGTGGGCCCGCTGCAAGTGCCGCAGATCGCCGATGCGCTGATCAAGCACAAGCGCATTCCGCCGATGGTGATCGCCATGATCCAAAGCGGATCGCAGGAAGAACGCAGCCGCGAATACATCGCCAACGATCGTTACTATCAATTTCTGCTGTCCGAACTGCTGCCGCTGGTGCAAACCAATTACCGCATCGACTCGCAGCGGATCGGTGTTGGCGGCGTGGCAGTAGGGGCGGTGGCGGCGCTGCGCGCTGCGTTGAGTAATCCGGCGGTGTTCTCGCGCCTGATCATGATCTCGCCGCCGTTGGGCAAAGGCGCGTTTCAAGACGAATTGCGCGTGCTGCGCCAACGTTTAGTCGAGGCGGATCGTTTGCCTGCGCGCATTTATCACAGCGTGGGGCGCTATGAAGCGCGCGCGCGCTTCATCAAACCAGCGGAACAGGTGCGCTCGCTGCTCGAAAACGACGCGCGCACGGCGTATCGCTTCGTGATGCCCGGCAGCGGTCACGGTTTAGTGGCGTTCCGTGCGCTGCTGCCCGAAGCGCTGACGTGGGCGTTCCCCGGTGAGGCATTCGGCGGGCGTTAGCGGTTAACTTTCAAATTATCGGGGGCAGATCGCTCGGTCTGCCCCGACTCAACAGCCTAAATGCAAGCCTTCAGCCGCGCCATCAATCCGCCAGATTTCGCCCGTTTCGGCAGGCGGCTGATCAACCATCGTGTTGAACAGCAGCGGCGCAAACACCGGATTCCCGCCCATGCCGAAATACAAATCGCCGTTATAGACCGCGAACGAACGCGCGAATGTTGGAGCGTCAAACGCAGTCACGGCGCGCCAGTCGATCAAGTCGCAGGTTGCCACCACATGCACGCGGCGCGCGCGCGCATCCCACGTTAACGCCAACAGCGCATCCTCATGCAGCAGCAGATCATATGGCACGCCCGGCACATCATGCGTCGTGAACGTTAAATCGGGGCTTGCCGACATCAGACGGCGCGGCGACCACTGGTGATCGTTGTCAAATTCAGCCGCGACATAGACCGTTTGCTCACCGAAGATCAGCGCGCGCGCCACGCGCCCTAACGGCATCTCGCCCGTGCCAAGCAGATCGAGATCGCTCACGGGGATAAATTCGGCATTCGCATAGCGATACAGACTGGTCGTGCGCGACAAATTTGTCGATCCCAGCGTGCGCGGCGACACCGACGCATACAGGTCAGCGCCGATGGTGAAGAACTCATACACGCGCCCGACAGTCTCCACACGATCCGGGTCGGGACGCACCACCAAATGCTGCCAAGTTTCGCCGCCATCCGCGGACATCTGCACCGCCGCGCCGCCCTCAAAATTGGCGACGCCTACTGCGGCGAATAAACGTCCGTCGTATTCCACCAGATCGTAGACATGCGTCACCCGCTCAAATACGCGGCGCGTTGCCCATGCCGCGCTGCCCATCTGCCGCACATAGATCGCGCCGTCACGGAAATCGCCCGCCGGATCATGTCCGGTGATGATCAGTTCATCGTCACGCACAATGAAACGGTCGATCTGTTCTTCGGGCAGCACCTCAAATTCGATGCTGAAAGTGTCGGTCGTGGCGTCGTATGTCCACACATCCACGGGACCCGCGTTCCCAGCGGGCGGGCGATTGCTGCTGTTGCCGCTGCCGATGAACAGCAAGCCATCGAACACCGCTAAATCCCAGACATTACGCGCATAGGTCAGGTTTTCGCGGCTGAAACGGTCGAGCGTCGGGTTGCCCACCACGATGATCGCAGGATCGGCGTTCTGCGCGCTCAGGGGCAGGGCGATCAAGAGTAGCGCGAGCAGCACAAATTTAATCATTCGATCAACTTTTCCCATTCTGCCATCGTATCGTGCAGCGCGATCTCAGCGGCGGCGTAAGCATCCGTGAGCGCACGCACGCGATCCGCGTTGGCGCGCGCGCTGGCATCCGCTAAATCAGCGCTGATCTGGTGCAGGTGCGCCTCCAATTCGGGGATGCGCGTTTCGAGTTCGGCTAAGCGTTTCTGCAATTGGAACGGGTTCAAGCCGTGTTTCTTCTGGCTGACCTTCGCGCCGTTCGTGTTTCCGTTGGTGTTGGCGGTCGCCACGGTTGCTGGCACATTTTCGGCTGCTGCACTGGAAGCTTTCGCTGATAGATATTCGGCATACGATCCGTTGAACACATCGAGCGCGCCATCGGGCGCGCCCGCGGATACCGCCCAGATTTGCGTCGCCAGCGCCGCGATCAAGTAGCGATCATGGCTGACGATCAGGATTGTGCCGGGGAAGCCCGCCAGCACATTTTGCAGCACTTCTTGACTGTCGATGTCGAGATGATTGGTTGGCTCGTCCAGCAGCAGGAAATTCGCGCCCGTCAGCGCCAGCGTTGCCAACGCCACTCGTCCGCGTTCGCCGCCGCTGAGCGTTCCAATCGGGCGGAACACATCATCATCGGTGAACAAGAACTGCGCGAGATAACCCCGCGCTTCGCTGATGGTCAT
>JBGSRB010000593.1:0-2212 GCA_041737735.1 Anaerolineae bacterium
CTCACATCGCTGCTCAAAACCATCGCCGATCCGCTGGATACGCTGCCCGCGATCACATTCTGGTTGCTCGGCGGGTTGACCGGCGTCACGTGGAATAACGTCCCGCTGTTGGCGGCGCTTACGCTCGCGGGCGGCGCGTTCCTGTGGTTGGTGCGCTGGCGACTCAACATCCTGTCATTGGGGGATGCCGAAGCCGCCACGCTCGGCATGAATCCGACCCGCCTCAAGCTAATCATCATCGTCTGCGCCACGCTCATGACGGCGGCGGCGGTCGCAGTCGGCGGCGTGATCGGCTGGATCGGCTTGGTCATTCCGCACGCGGGGCGCATGATCGTAGGTCCCGATCATCGCCGCTTGATTCCGGCGTCGTTGGCATTGGGCGCGTCGTTCCTGCTGCTGATCGACAACATCTCGCGCACGCTGCTGCCCGCCGAAGTGCCGTTGGGCATCCTCACGGGTTTAGTCGGCGCGCCCCTGTTGATCGCCCTGCTGCGGCGCGGGCAAACCGGATGGTGACGCCCATGCTCCACGCCGACAAGCTCACTTACACTTATCCAACGGGTACGGAAGCACTGCGCGGCGTGTCGCTGACGCTGCACGCAGGCATGATTGTCTATCTGTTGGGGCGCAACGGCAGCGGCAAAAGCACGCTGATGAACTGCTTAAGCGGCGCGATCACGCCCACCAGCGGATCGATCGCGCTTGACGGTGTTGATCTGGGCGCGTTTTCCGCAACGGATCGCGCGCGGCGCATCGGCTTGATCCCGCAGATGCACGCGCCCGCGTTTGCCTACACCGTCCACCAAATGATCCTCATGGGGCGCGCGCCGCATCTCGCTCTGTTCGGCGCGCCGAGCAAGCATGATCACGCCATCGCTGATGAAGCGCTTGCCAGCGTCGGCTTGACGCGCTACCGTGATCGCGCCTATACGCAGCTCAGCGGCGGCGAACGCCAACTGGTGCTGATCGCGCGCGGTTTGGCGCAGCAGTGCGCCATCCTGCTCATGGACGAACCCGACGCGCATCTCGACCTCAACAATCAGCAGCGCGTCATGGAGATCGTCGCGCGCCTCGCGCAAACGGGCGTGGCGTTTATCGTCGCGTCGCACCACCCCAACAACGCGCTGATCTACGCCGATCATGTGCTGCTGCTCAAAGATGGGCGCGCGCTGACGGCGGGCGATCCCGCGCGCACGCTGACCGCACCTTTGCTCAGCGCCGCGTATGATCTGGATGTTGAAGTGATTACGGATGGCGACCGCGCGCGCGCGATCCTGCCACGTAAGGGGCAAGCATGACGATCACCCCTGCCGCAGCATGGAATCAGCGCGCCGAATCACCGCTGATCGTGATCACGGGCGCGATCAACGCGGGCAAAACGACCTTCTGCCGCGCGCTGATCGATCATGTGCGTGATCAAGGCGGGCGCGTCGCGGGATTACTTTCCCCGGCTGAATTTGCCGACGATGCGAAAATCGCCATCGACCTGATCGATCTCAGCACGGATCAGCGGCGGCGCTTGGCGACACGGCGCGCGCAGCCCGATCCCACTTCACCGACGCCCAATTGGGCTTTCGGCGCTGACGCGCTAGCGTGGGGCGACACCGTGATCCAAGCGGTGCGCGCGCCTGATCTGCTCGTGATCGATGAATTGGGTCCGCTTGAGCTGCGGCACAATCAAGGCCGGCGCAGCGCGCTGCCGCTGATCGCGCGTGGGGATTATGATCTCGCGTGCGTGGTGGTGCGCCCGACTCTGATTGACGTCTTCACAGAACGTTATCCCGCCGCCCGCGTGATCGCGCTGGACTAACGCACCAACCCCAAGCGCCGCAGATCAGTCATGATCACCCGTTCCCACGCCGAGTCGGTGGTCACGCTCAGATAATGCGCGCCGCGCTTGCGACATTCCGCGCGCAGATCAGCTTGCCACGCCTGCACGCGCCGTATGTAAAGATCACGCAGCGCGCCATCAATCGTGACTTCCTTCGCCGCGCCCGTTTCCGCATCGATCAAGCGCAGATCGCCCGCCAGCGGCGGCGTGATCTCGTCGGGCGACAGCAGATGCACCACGCCGACCTCATAGCCTTTGCCGATCAGCGCGTTCAAGCCGCCGATGATGCCACCCGGCGCGAACAAATCGCTGACGATCAGGCACAAACCGGGACGCTTCGCCGTGCGCGCGTAGTCGGTCAGCGCCGCGTTAAGATCGACA
>JBGSRB010000645.1:0-2743 GCA_041737735.1 Anaerolineae bacterium
CACGCCGGGCGGGATCATCGTCGCGCCGATCTGGTTGGAGGGTTTTCAGGTGAGCGCGGCGCTGCACGTCGAACGCAGCGGCACGCTGACCAGCAGCCATAACATTGTGTGCGGGTTTGTGGGCTTGCGCGGCGATTCGGCGGGTCCGCTGGTGATGTATCGGCTGAACGCTGCGATCAAGGGTGATATTTACTTCAACTCGTCGCGCAAAATCGATGTGGCGGCGGTGCGCGCGCTGGTTTCCGACGATGCGAGTGACGCGCATCTGGGCGGCGGCTTGGGCGCACGCGATTATTGGTCGGCGTTCGTGCCGTATCTGATGCTGCACGCTCCGCCTGATTTCACGTTCGCGTATTATTGGGTCGATGTTGAAGCCGCGCCTTACGGCATCACCGGATCGGGTTTCGCGCTGATGGGATCGGCAAGCGCGGTCTTCGTTCCACTGGATGGCGAAGGCAAAGCGCGCACTTTCGGCGGCAGCGATGCACTGCTGGCGGCGCAAGACGCGCTTGCGGCTTGGAAAGATGAGGGGCGTCCGCGCCAAGACCGGATGCGGATGCGCTTAACGCCGCTGACCGACGCTGACGCGCCCGCTAACGCACAGGGACGCACGTTCACGCGGCGCGATCACCGTGTGCATGTGGAGATGGGGTGACGTGACGAAACAACAGATCGGCACAACATGATTATAGCAGGCAGACGTATTCGGTTGCGCGATTGGTCGGTGGATGATTTGGACGCCTATGCGCATTGGCTTCAGCCCGATCACAAGTGGCACGCGCTCGACGGACCCTATTATAAAAAAGCCAGCGCCGCTGAAATTCCCGACCTGATTGAGCGAATCCGAACGCGCATCGTCGAAGGAAATTTCCCTGATCCGCGCGAGCGCTTCATCATCGCCGCAGCGGAACACGACCAGATGATCGGCATGGTGTCGCGCTACTGGATCAGTGAGGAAACGCACTGGTTAGCACTCGGCATCGCAATTTATGATCCGGCGTTGTGGGGGCAAGGCTTGGGCTATGAGGCGCTCGGTTTGTGGACGGACTATCTGTTTCGCAGCCTGCCGCAGATCGCGCGCCTTGACCTGCAAACATGGTCAGGCAACGCGGGCATGATCGGCTTGGCGAACAAATTAGGCTATCAACGGGAAGGGTGTTTCCGCAACGCGCGGATCGTCAACGGGGCATATTATGATGCCCTCGGCTTTGGCATTCTGCGCGAGGAATGGGAAGCCCAACATCCGCGCGGGTTTGGTCAATAGCGCGGATGTTGAACGCAGTGCGTTGCCCCTACGGTGCGGATGCCATCTCCAGAAAATAACGATGCAGGCGCGTGTCGTTGGTCAGTTCGGGATGAAACGCTGTGCCGAGCAAATGTCCCTGCCGCACCGCGACGATCTCGCCTGTGGGCAGCGCCGCCAACACCTGCACACCATCCCCGACTTGCGTCACGACGGGCGCGCGAATGAACACCGTGTGAAACGGCGCATCACCGATGCCGTCGATCTGTAAATCCGCCTCGAAGCTGTCGATCTGGCGTCCGAAGGCGTTGCGATTGACTTTAACGTCGAGCAGACCGAGGATCGGCTGACGGTCGATGCCGATGTCGTGCGCCAAGAAGATCAAGCCCGCACACGTTCCCCACGTGGGTTTCGTGCGGGCGAAGGCGCGCAGCGGCTCGATCAAGCCGTAGCTGGTCGCCAGTTTGCCGATGGTGGTGCTTTCGCCGCCGGGGATGATGAGCGCGTCGAGATCGTCAAGGTGCGCGGGTAGGCGCACTTCGACGGGCGTCGCGTCCAACTCACGCAGCATGTTTTTATGCTCATGGAAAGCGCCTTGCAGCGCTAAAACGCCGACTTTCATGGGTTAACTTGCCCCTGCATGGTAATGATCACACGCTTGATCTTCGCGCAGGGGTAAGCGTCGGTCAAGTGCCGCTTTCCAATTGCAGTTGCAGCGCTGCGATGCGTGATTCGACTTGATCTTGATCGCCATGACGCCAGCCGCCGCCCAAAATCAGATAATACTGATAATCAGCAATCGCGCCGCGCAGATCGCCCCATAAGGCGCGCGCGCCGCCGCGATTGGTGTAAGCAAAGTCGATATGCGGATTCAGGCGAATGGCGATGGTGTATTCGTTGATCGCGCCGTCGAGATTGCCGGTCAGTTCGTTGACCAAACCGCGATTGATGTGCGCGGCGGCGTCCTTCGGGTTGTAGTAGACGGCAAGGTTGAACGACGCCAACGCTTCGGGATAATCGCCCTGCGCTAACGCGGTGACACCATGCAGTTGATGCAGCGCGCTCGAACGGGGATCGAGGCGCAGCGCGGCGGCGAAATCGCTCAGCGAACCGACTTCATCGCCCAGGCGATGGCGGGCGCGCCCGCGCAGCGTGTAGGCATCGACGCGCAGCGGTGTGGGTGCAGGTGGCTCATGGGTGATCACGAGGTCGCAGAGGCGGATCGTGCGCGCGAAATCGCCATGTTTCAGGGCGGTATCGGCGTGCGCCACCTTACTGGCAAGTCGCAGGTTGTGCAGCCAAACAACTATTTTTTGTGCGATGTTCATAATCAATGCCCTGTATTTTTTGTGTGATTTGACGTTTACCTCCATTGTACGGACTTTTCGTACATTTTAATATGTGAGAATCCTCAGGCTGGAAGCAAACGGGCGATCCATTGTGCAGATCGCCCGTTAAACGTGAAAAAATCGACCCCACCCCTAGCCCCTCCCCGAATTC
>JBGSRB010000019.1:0-2471 GCA_041737735.1 Anaerolineae bacterium
CATGCAGCGCGTCGATCAGCGCGCTATCGATGGCGCTGGCGGGGCTGTGCATGTCGAGCAGCGCCGCGCCGTCGCCCATGTCGTAGAGGCTGGCGCTGTCGTTCTGCCAGACCGCCGTCTGACGCGCCTTGATCGTCGGGATGCTGATCGCGCGCGGATCAGGCAGCAGGTGAACATAGCGCGCAGCTTGCGGGCTGTAGTAGCCGACGATTACGCCCTTATCATCGCGCTCGTAAAACGTCGTGTTGCCCGCCGCCAGCATGGATTTCACCCAATCCGCCACCGGATACCCCGCCGCTTCAAATTCCGGCACGGTGGCGGCGACGCCGAGCGCGTCCCAGATTTCAAAGGGACCCAGTTCGTGGCTGAAGCCCCATTTTTGCGCGTTATCGACGTTGACAATGCTCTCGGTGATCTCCGGCACACGCTGCGACGCATACGCCAGATAAAACGCATGATGATGCCACAGCAGCTTAGCGGCGCGATCATCCTCGCTCAGCAGCAGGCGAATGCGTTCGCCCGTGTCGGCAACTTTGCGATGCTTGCTCACGCTGTCAAAGCGCGGATTGGTGGCGACTTCATACTCGAACGTGGACAGGTTGAGCGCGTGAAATTCCCGCGCGCCGTCAGCGCCTTTCACACTTTTATAGAAGCCCTGCCCGCTCTTGTTACCCAACCAGCCCTTGTCCATCAGCGTATCGAACACGCGCGCCGCGTCTGCGTGTTCCAGCACGACGCGCGCCGGATCATCAGGGATGCTTGGATACAGATTGCGCGCGACATGCAGGGCAATATCGACGCCGACCAGATCATTCAGGCGGAAAGTCGCCGTTTTCGGGCGACCGATCAGGGGACCCGTGAGCGCGTCAACTTCTTCGACCGTGAACTCGTGATCGAGCGCGTAATTGACGGTTTGCATCCCGATCATGGTCATGAAGCGGTTGCCGATGAAGTTCGGCTCGTCCTGACACAGCACCACACCCTTGCCCAGACGCGACGCGGCGAACTCGGTGATGAACGCCAGCACTTCCGGATCGGTGTTGGGGTGCGGGATGACTTCGAGCAAATGCAGATAGCGCGGCGGGTTGAAAAAGTGCGTGCCGAGAAAGCGCCGCGTGAAGGTGTCGTCTAGGTGTTCCGCGATTTGATGGATGGGCAAGCCCGATGTGTTGGTGCTGACGATGGCGTGCGGGCTGATCACTTCGGCAAGTTTCGCCATGAGATTCTGCTTGATGTCGAGCCGTTCGACCACGACTTCGATGATCCAGTCGGCATCGGCAAGCTTGGGCAGGTCGTCGTCGATGTTGCCGACGCTGATGCGTTCGAGATCACTCGGCTGAAACACCTGCGCGGGGCGTGAAGTCGCCAACCGTTTGAGTCCTTCGGCGGCGATGGCGTTACGCTTGGCAGGCGGATCGCCGGGCTGCGTATCCTTTGCGGGAATGTCGAGCAGCAGCGTGTCGATGCCGACGCCCGCCAGCAGCGCCGCGATCCCGCCGCCCATCGTGCCGCTGCCGATCACGGCGGCTTTGCGAATATGATAGTTCATGAAATATGCCTTTCTAACGTCTTTTCGCCAGAAAATTGTTATAAGCGTGTTTGGTTCGCATGTGCCTGAAGTGTAACGCTTTCGGCAATGATTCGCATGGGCGGGACGGATGGTTGGAACAAGTTAGCGTTGCAAATTTTGGGTGCGGGGAAGTGGGGTGTGGGCTTGACGCACGCCAAGCCCGATTGTTGCTTGCTGCTTAGGTTGTGCCTTCATACGGATCGGCGCGATTTTCGAGCGCGCGCTCATCATACGAACGCACCTCAAGGCTTAGCTCGCGGATCATGCGGCGCACAAAAGGCGTCGTGATCACGGGCATAGTCATGCGGTCATTACCATTGACGAGATCGAAGTGGAACACCGTCACCTGCCGCGTGCCTGCGTGCCAGTATTCCTGCCGATAACAGATCGCCTCAACGCGCCAGTTGTTCTGCATCGCGGTCAGCAGGGCGTCACCACCGGCATAACGCTCGGAAGTGTCGCACCAATGGCGGTTGACCTCATAGTAATCGAGATGAAAATTAGAAGCGGGTTGCTGATTCATGGGGTTTATTCTCCATAAAACTTTACGATCGTGTGCTGTGTGCTGTGGTTACAAGTATAACCCGTGCGCGCGCCTGTGTGTTAAATTCCCATAATCTTAGGCTTTTCTCATTTCCGCGCCCTCACGCATCCCGTGTTATAATGCGCGGCATGGCGCATCTTCCGGTTTTACTGCACCCGATTCTCGAACATTTGCTGCCCGCCGCGCGTGTGATCGATGGCACGTTGGGCGCTGGCGGTCACACACGCGCACTGCTCGAACACGGCGCGGGTGAAGTGCTGGCGTTTGATCTCGACCCGCAAGCGCTGCACATTGCGCGCGCGATCTTGAGCGATTATGGCGCGCGCGTGCAGATCGTTCATGCCAGCTATGTGACGC
>JBGSRB010000026.1:0-3280 GCA_041737735.1 Anaerolineae bacterium
AATGCAGCGCAAGATCATGCGTGCGCACGGCGCGGCTGAACACCTGCGCGAACGCGCCTTCGATCAAGCCTTCGAGCTTGGCTTCTAAACGGGCGATGTGTTGTTCGTTGATGCGGTTCATGCGCGGCATTATAGCCCACCCGATCAGGGGCGGCAACCACGTTAATGCGCGCTTGCCCTACGCCGTCAGCACGTGACGCCGTGAACACACCCGCCTCAGCGCCGTGCAAGCGTGTTACAATCGGCATGATTGCATCGACCCGATGCCGACGATTGAGGAGTCGTTATGACCCTGATATTCACCTTGCGCCAAGCGGAGATTTTCTCCGAGTTGACGCCCACCCATCTTGAACTGATCGGTTCGATTGCCGTCGAACGCGCCTATGACCAAGGGGCGATCATCTTTGAGGAAAGCACGCGCGGCAGCGAATTGTATGTGATCGTCAGCGGCGAAGTCGAAATCCAAGTCGATTCGGCGGTGATCGGTCAGCCATCGCAAACCGGCGCGCACACCATCGCCACGTTGCGCCGCGGGCAGTCGTTCGGTGAAGTGGCGCTGGTTGATGAGGGTGTGCGTTCGGCGCGCGCGCGCAGCGGCACTGACGACACGCAGGTGATCATCATTCCGCGCGACAAGCTGATCAAGATTTGCGAAGCTTATCCCGAAATGGGTTATCGCTTGATGCGGAATCTCGCCGCTGATCTGGCGATGAAGATTCGCAACACCGATCTGACCGTGCGCGAATATATGGTGTGGATGCAAGCAAGCCGCCGTGACGAGTAGACAACACAAGAGGGTAAAGATAGTATGCGCATCCCTGTAGCCCTGACGGTGATCGCGGCGGGCGCGGCGTTGGTGGTCGTGCTGCTGCTCGGTCGCATGATCATTCAGCCGCCCACAGCCTTGCTCACGGCGGCGGGCTTCACGCCTGACCTGATCACGCCTAATGCCGATGGCGACGCCGACGTTACGATCTTCAGTTATACGTTGACGCGCAACGCGGACATCACGCTGACTCTCGAACGCCCCGACGGACAAACCTTCATCTTCCGCGAGAATGAGGCGCGCATCCCCGGTGATCACGCAGTGGCGTTCAGCGGTGTCGTCGATGGTTATATCCTGCCGGATGAGGACTTGGGCGATCATGAAATTCTGCGCCGCTTGATCCCCGATGGCGCTTACACGTGGCGCTTGATCGCTGTGGACGATGATGGCGCAAGCGTCGAACAAAGCGGATCGCTGATCATTCGTGATGGTGACGCGCCGCTGCCGCTGATGCTTGACTTTACCGTGTTCCCGCGTGTGTTTACGCCCAATCAAGACAGTATCGACGACCGCGCGCAGGTCAACGTTTATCTGAGCAAAGAGGCGGATTTACAAGTCTATCTGCTGGCGGAAGACGGCACGCGCATCTACATCCCCGAACGGCGCGAAGCCAGCAGCAGCGACGTGGGCAATCGCCGCCTCTACGATTACGATGGCGGCGTGGATAACAACGCCGAACCCCCGCCCGACGGCGATTACACCATGATCGCGTTTGCGCGCGACGCGGTGGGACAGGAAGTGCAGCGCACGGCGACGATCTCGCTGCGCGCTGGTGGCAAGCCGCGTGCCGAGATCGTCGCGCAGGTCACGGGCGTGTCAGTGGTGTTTGAGCCGCGCCCCTATGACGAGCGCTTCTACAGCGACCGCGACGCAGTGGGCGATCCGGTTGATGCGCCGATGAATCCGGATGCGCTGACCCTGACCACGATCACGATGCCATTGGGTGACATGCTCGTGTTCATGCTCACGGTCGAGAATTACGGCACAGTGCCGATCCGCACGACGGGTCCTGAACCCGGCACAGTCTATCAGTGGGATCAGCGGGCGGCATCGCTCGGTTGGTTTGAAGAAGCGGGCGCGTGGCGCGTCGGCATTGACTGCACGACTGCCCCGGTCGATTATCCGTGGCGGTGGGGCTTGGGTGACGACGACACGCTCGAAGTGGTGGTGGATGAGGCGACGGGTAATATTTATCGCTATTTGCCAGCGGGCGAGCGCGCCGTGGTGTGGGGCGCGATTCGCATGACCGAGATCGAGACGCGCAATCCGCAGGATTGTTGGGCGGGCTTAATTCATGAGCAGGTTGAGATCGCGCAGCGTAATCGTAACGTGGGCGTGCGCGCAATCGAGTTGATCGCGCCCGCTGACGCGGAATAGCGCATGATCCGTAGGGGCGCAGCACGTCTGCGCCCTTACACAATCGTGCGATGCTTAATCCCGCCGCGCCAGCATGGGACCCAAACGCTGTCCGCCGAGCAAGTGTATGTGCAGGTGATAGACTTCCTGCCCGCCGTCGTTTTTGCAGTTGATGATCAACCGATAGCCGCCTTCTGCGATGCCCTGTTCACGGGCGATCTGGCTGGCGACGACGATCATATGCCCTAACACGGCTTCATCGGCTTCGGTCACATCGTCAGCGGTGGGAATTTCCTTGTTGGGGATGATCAGAATGTGAACGGGCGCTTGCGGATTGATGTCTTTGAACGCCGTCACGCGATCATCCTGAAACACGATGTCAGACGGAATTTCCCGCGCGATGATCTTGCTAAAAATCGTGGACATAACGCCTCTTTTCCTTATGCCTCAAACGGTTCGGACAACTACATCGCCAAGCCGCCATCGACGGCGAGAATTTGCCCTGTGATGCACGCCGCTTCATCCGACGCGAGAAACGCGGTCGCATAAGCCACTTCTTCGACGGTTGTCCAGCGCCCCAACGGAATATTCGCTTTCAAGCGTTCCAACATTTCGGCGGGCAGGTCGGCGGTTAGTTCGGTGGCAACAAAGCCGGGTGCGACGGCGTTCACGGTCACGTTGCGCGAACCCACTTCGCGCGCCAGCGACTTGGTCAAGCCGATGATGCCCGCTTTGCTGGCGCTGTAGTTGGTTTGTCCGGCGTTGCCCATGATGCCGCTGATGCTGGTGATGTTGACGATGCGCCCATAGCGCTTCCGCATCATGGTGCGCACGGCGGCTTTGGAACATAACCATGTGCTGCGTAAGTTGGTGTTGATCACCGCGTCGAAATCAGCCGCGCCCATGAGCATGATCACGTTGTCGCGCGTCATGCCCGCGTTATTGATCAGCACATCGATCTTGCCGTAGGTGTCGATCGCGGTCTTGATCAGGCGGTTGGCGTCGTCCTCAAGACTCACGTCGGCTTGCACCGCCAGCGCCGCGCCGCCGCCGTCAATAATCTGCTGCGCGACGGCTTCGGCGGCTTCAGCGCTTTTC
>JBGSRB010000197.1:0-9780 GCA_041737735.1 Anaerolineae bacterium
GGCATAGGATTTGGGTGGTTTGGTGGTTTGTCCGGTTAAGTTTGAGCAGTTTACGGGAGACCAGCGCCTGCGGTCAAGGGAAAACCCGAATTATCCAAACTTGATCCCCTAAGCACCCATCCGCCGATTGGTTATAGTTGATGATCACGTTCGCGCCCGCCGCCGCCAACGCCAACGTGATCGCCTTGCCAACGCGATGCGCGCCGCCTGTAATCAGCGCGGTGGTGCCACGCAAGTCCATTAGCTGCCCCCCGCATCGACCAGATAGCCACCGTCGGGTTGGCGCGAGCCGTTGCTGACTTCCGCGCCATAGACGACAACGCGCTCAAGCACACGCTCGGATTGCAGCGTCAGCACGCTATCGGTAAAGGTATAGCTGATCACGGCGGCGCTTCCGTTCTGTTCATACACGGTATAGTCGCCCTGCACTTCGGGTTGATAAATCTCAATCGTCAGCGGGGCATCGAGCTGCTCATCGACGTACTGCATGTCGGGCGCATAGGGGATGATCGCTCCCGATCGCACATAGATCGGCAACACATCCAGCGGGGCATCAATCGTGATCCAGCGCTCGCCCGTGAGGGCGACTTTCGTCCAGTAATCCGTCCATGTGCCGCGCGGCAGGTACACGCGGCGCTGATTGCGTTCGCTCAGGATCGGCGCGATCAGCAGGCGGTCGCCGAACAGGTATTGATCATCGATGGTGTAGGTGTTAGGGTCGTCCTGATATTCCAGCACCAGCGCGCGCAGCATGGGCAGGCTGATCGATCCGCAGCGCGTGGCTTCGCTGAAGATGTAGGGCAGCAGACGATAGCGCAGCGCGGCATACTGACGGAAGATCGACTCGGCTTGTTCGCCATACGCCCACGGTTCGCGCGGGGGAACGCCGTGCGCCCGCGCGTGCGATGAGAACAAACCCAACTGCGCCCAGCGCACATACAACGCGGGATCGGGCAATCCGCTAAAGCCGCCGATATCGTGGCTGTAGAACGGAAAGCCGCTCATACCAAAGCTGAGCGCGCCGCGCAGCACGGGCGCTAAATCCTCAAAGCGCGACACGCCATCGCCCGACCAATGCACGGGATAGCGCTGCGAACCCGCCCACGCCGCGCGCGACCACAGCACCGCGTTGCCTTCACCGAAATAGTCTTCGGTTACATCCCAGATTGCTTGGTTGTACAGCAGCGGATACAGGCTGTGGGCTTCGGCGCTGCTCATGCCCGTGTAGAGCGCATCAGGTGATGCGCCTTCGCCAAAATCGACCTTGATCGCCGCCACACCCAGATCGAACAAAGCGCGGAACTTCGCCTGAATCCACGCGACGGCTTCGGGGTTGGAGTAATCGATATAACCCGCATGTCCTTCAAAACCGGGGTACAGATAGGGCTTGCCATTCGCCTGCTTCGCCAGATACTCATAGCCTTCAAAAAACAGCTCTGACTTGACGATCATGTTGGGCCACTGCCACAAACACACGCGAAAACCCTGTTCGCGCAGGCGCGCCAGCATCCCAGCCGGATCAGGAAACTTGCTGGCGCCGAACTTAAGATCACACTGCCAGTCGTGTTCGTACCAGTCGGTGTCGATATGGATCACATCACACGGGATGCGATGGGCGCGCAGTTCCCGCGCGATGGTTTCGACCTGTTCCTGCCGGTTATAGCTGATGCGCGCCATCCACAAGCCGAATGACCACTTGGGCGGCACGGCGGGCTGACCGGTGATGCTGGTGTAGCGCGGCAGAATGGCTTTCAGGTCGGGTCCATAAATGAAATAGGCGTCAAATAGATCGGTGTCGTCGATGATCAGCGAGAGCGCGGTGTGTTCTAGATCACCGACATGACAGCGCACCGCGTTCGCCGTGTTGATGTACATGCCATAGCCGCGACTGCTCATGTAAAAGGGCGCGCGCTTATAAGTAGCAGGCGATGCGTTGCTGAAGCTTTCCTGAATCCACAATGCCTGATAAGTTTCGCGCTTGTCCAAACGCCCGAAACTTTCGCCAAAGCCGTAAATGTGTTCGTCATAAGCGAGATCGCACGAGATGAACGTATGCCGCCGATCACCGTGTGCCGCCATCCCCAGTGGATAAGCATAGCGATGATAGAAAATCCAGCGCTGCTGTGGTGGATTCCATTGATCAACAGGGCGGCGGAAGCCGTCAATGTCGGTCGGGCGTGTTGCCCAGATGAGGGTATCGTCGGGATCGGTGATGATGATCTGCCACGGTTCGCGCATGGTGATCACGCGCAGTGCGCCGGTGTCGATCACGATGCGATCATCCATTTCACTAACTGTAAACGATGGGCGCAGCGCGAACTGATTGATCACCATCGGCGTATGATTGTCGTCCACCGTATCACCTGGTTGCACCCGAATGCGGACGATCTGCGGCGTGCAGATGTCAAGCCGAATCGTCACAGCAGGCGCATCGGTGGGTGCATCCCACACGGTTTCCGTGATTGAGCCGTAATAATTGTAGAGCGCGGGCTGATAGCGCTTGGCACGGCAGCGAAAACTGACTGCGCCTTCGGAGGATAGGGTTGTATAGCTTTCGACTTCGGTCACCAGATCGACCGGAAGCGGCGGATCGCCGAGAAAGCGTGGAATTTCGTAGGTAGCTTTGGTCACACAATAATCCTTGTGGTAACGAAGATGAATCAATATTTATTGCATGTCGGCGGTGTCGAAATATTCGCGCCAATAGGTGATCTGACCGTCATCGTTGAGCGCGAAGATAATTCCATCTTCAGCATACAAGCGGCGTCCATCGCTCAGACGGGTTTCTGCCCACGTCCACTCGACGCCGCCCTGTAAGTGGTCGGCATCGAACAAGACGCGCGTGATCGTCACGCGCACATCCGCCGACACCGCAAAGAAGGACAGGGCGGCGGCGCGCACAGCATCCGCGCCCTGCCAGCGACCGCCGGGCGAAATGAACCAACCGTCGGGCGCGAAATCCGCCGTGATCGCGTCGAGATCGGCGTTTTCCCACGCGCGCGCCTGCCGTTCGACCAGACGCACGACCGCCTCAAAGGTGATGATCGTCGTCATCGTCGTTGGCTTCGGGTTCGCCGCTGTCCCACTTGCACCCGCCTTCACGCGAAGGACGAACACGCGGCTGCATCACGTCAGTGTAACCCTTCCAAGCATATGGGTCTTTGCCCGCCACCATCACGACATCGCGGTGATCAAGTGTGGCGATATGTTCACCCGGCTGCGGGGGCGACCACGGCAGCAGCGATGACGCGCTCATGTAATGGTTCACCAGCGCCCGCCGATAGCCACTTGTCGCCACATTGGGCAGCGACCGATGCAATGTGTAACCGTTGAACAACACCACGGTTCCGGCAGTGACTTCGACGGAAACCGCGTCGGCGTCGGTGTAGGGAAAGCCAACTGACTCATCGGTGCAGTCGAAATCGGCGCTGTCCTGTGCTTGCATTTCCCACAGAATGCCGTGTTTGTGTGAACTGGGAATGATCCACAGGCAGCCGTTTTCGATCGTGGCATCATCCAGCGCGATCCACGCACCGATCAGCGAACGGTCGCGCGTGGGAATGAAGTCCTCATCCTGATGCCACGCCTGCCCCGGCTTGCCCGCTGCCTTGATAAACAGCATGGACTGCATACTTTTCACATCGGGCGCGATCAACTGCGTGAGGATATCCGCCAGCGCCGGATGCTTGAGATAATCCAGCATCAGTTGCGAAATCTTATGCGGAAAGTGGATGCACAGCACGCGCCGCATGATGTCATCGTCGGTATCATCGGGCGCGATCGGCGGCAAGTCTTTCACCTCGCCGCGCTCAGCCCGGCAGATGCTCAATGTTTCAGCGCGCAGCGTGGCGATGTCGTCGGCGCTGAATAAATTCTCAACCACGAGATAGCCGTCGTCGTGATAGCGCTGCACATCGGCGAGCGTAATAGTGGACGATGGTGCGGTGATCATGGTGTGTTCATTCCTTAAAATGATATATGACGTATTATGGTCTCTCTAGTATACGATCATCCTTTGACCGCGCCTTCAATCATGCCGCGCAGAAATGCCCGACGCGCGATCAGAAAGATGATCAAACCGGGGATCATGATCAGGATGCTGGCGGCTGCCAGCAGTTCATTGTTGTTGCCCTCAAGCTGGCTTTGGAAATCGAACAAGCCGACGGTAGCGGTTTTCATATCGGTGCTGCGTAACAGCACCAGCGCGGCGAGAAAATCGTTCCAGTTGAAGACAAAATTGATCAAGAACACCGACACCAGTCCCGGCAGCGACACCGGAATGATGATGTACACCAGCGTATGCAGCGGCGTTGCGCCATCGACGGCAGCGGCTTCTTCCAGCACGCGCGGGATCGTCTCGTAAAAGCCCTTCATGATCCAGATGCCGAAGGGAATGCCGTAGGTCCCGTAGACCAGAATCATCACTAGATAAGTGTTCAAAATACCCAGATCACTGGCGATGCGATACAGCGGAATCAGGTTGGTGATGCCGGGCAGCAGCATCATCGCCACGATGAACAGGAAGAACGCGCGTCGTCCAGTGAAGCGCAGGCGCGCGAAGGCATACCCCGCCATCGCCGTGATCGTCGTTGTCAGGATCGCGCCGCCCAGACTGTTGATGCCGCTGTTGAGAATCTGGCGCGCGAAACGCGGCGTTGCAAACAGGCGCTCGTAATGTCCGAAAAATAAGCCGTCCGGCGAAATAATATCGCTGCTTAAACCGAAACCGGTCGGACGCAGCGACGCCAGCACCGTATAAATGATGGGAAACGCGATCACGATGCACAGCGCGATCAACAGCCCATGCAGCAGTTGACGCTCATAGCGCAGCAGTATGCCGCGTCGGTCAACTCCTGCGGTGTGGTCGGTTGCCGCGACGGGCAGCGTTCGGTCGAGAATTTCGTTCGCCATAAGTCAGCCGCTTTCGCTTAGCATCGGTCTAGTCAAACGCATGTTGCGTTTGCAGCGCGCGAATATACACCACCGCCAACAAGGCATTGATGCAGAACATCACCACCGCCAGCGCGCCCGCATAACCCCAGTTGTTGAACTCAAGCGCTTCTTTGTACATTTGCAGGCTCAACACTTCGGTGCTGCGACCGGGCCCCCCGCGCGTGATCGCTAAGAACATGCCCACCGCGTTGACCGCCTGAATACTCATAAACACAATCGTAACCTGCGTCGTGGGCAGCAGCAGGGGCCACTGCACGCGCCAGTAGCGCTGCCAGAACGTTGCGCCATCAATCGAGGCGGCTTCAGTCAATTCTTTAGGAATGGTTTGCAAGCCTGCCAACAGCAGCAGCGTGGTAAACGCCAGCGTGCGCCACAGCGTACCCGCGATCACGACACTGATTGCGCCCTGTCCACTGGCGAGAAAGCGGAAATTATCGCCGCCGAAGCCCAGAACAGGACCCAAAAAGTTTTGTAACACGCCGACATTGGGCAGGAACATCCAGCGCCACATGATGCCGACCACGATTTCGGAGATCATCCACGGGATGAAGATGATCGTCATGTAGAAGGCATTGCCACGCAAACCACGATTAAACGTGAGCGCCAGCAGCATCCCAATGATCATCACCAGCGTGATGAACCAGAATGAGAATACACCAGTCAGCGATAGGCTGTTCCAGAAGCTTGGGCTGCCCAAAATGACTTCAAAGTTACGCAGTTCGACGAATTCGAGTTCGCCGCGCCGAAAGCGATGCAAACTCAGGTAGAACGTATACAGCGTCGGATACAGGCTGACCGCCACCACGAACAAAATCGCAGGCGCGATCAAAATGTAGGGATAAGAACGCTTCAAGAGGGCTTTTCGCATCATGCTGATACTATCCCATCACTTGCCCAACAGATCGCGGCTGGTGCGCTGATCGTGGGGGCGGCATGCTGCGCCGCCCCCCACATACAAGCTCGTGCGTCACGGTTTACCAGTAGCGATTGAGAACTTCGTCCTGCACTTCGGTCAACCGTGTGAGTGGGTCGATGCTCGCGTCAAGGAACATTTCCTGGAAAGCCGCCGCCAGCGCGTCAAGACTTTCGACATAGTACGGGCTTTGCTGCATATACAAGCCCTGCGTACCGAGAATTTCATCGACCGCGACATAGAAAGCGCTGTCGAAGCCCGTCAGTTCATAGGCTGCGCCCAGTGTCGGGATGCCGAACTGCGCGCCCGCCCAACCCGCGAGAAATTCCGGCTCGAAGAACGAGGTGATCCATGCGGCTGCCGCGTCTGTGTTAACCGCGCCCGTCGGCACAACCCAGCCTTCACTGACCATGAACACATACGCGCCGCCGCCGAAATCGACGCCGCCCGTCATCATCACTTCGCCCTCATCGACCGATGCTTGCAAGCTAGGCACGAAGATCGCTGACCAACTGCCGCCACGGAACGATGCGGCTGACCCATTGATCCAGGGGGCTTCAGCGTCGGAGAAATCGCCCGTGACATTGACTTCGGGGAAGTAGCTCTGATCAAACAGGGTGCGTCCAAACTCGACCACTTCCGCGACTTCTTCGGTTGCCCACGCCGGTTTGCCTTCTTCATCGAACAACGCGCCGCCGTTCGAGGCGATCATGGGCCACCACATGATCTCGATAGCGCCATAGCTGCGTCCGGCATACTGCGTGCTGAAGAAGCCTTCGCCATCGCTCAGCATAGGCGCAACCTCTAACCATTCGTCTGCCGTCTGCGGGAAGCCATCGGGGAAAGCTTCGGCGCGATAGTAGGTCATGCCGCCGCGCACATTGTGCGCCACGCAGTAGCGCACGCCGTCGATCACGCAGGCGTTGGCGTCGCCGCTGCCCAGATCCTCGAGCCACGCTTCTCCCATCATCAGATCATCCAGCGGGGTAAGCGCGCCAGCATCCAGCAGTGAAGGGATGTGCTGGCTGCCCGCTTCGACAATATCCGGCACGTCGCCGCCCGATTGCACGGCAATTGACAAGCTCGGGGCGAGTAAGTCCCACGCGATCTGCTCATGCACCACTGTGATCCCGGTTTCTGCTTCAAACGCGGCGATTTTCTCGCGCAGGGTCACGGCGTTGGCATCGTTATCGTCTGCGAGATCATAGCGCGTCCAGATCACAAGGCGTTCGTCTTGCGCGCTGACCGAGGCAAACATCATCACCACCAGCAGCGCCAGCATCAACAGCGAAACCGCTTTTTTCATGGTTGCTTCCCCTTTTATGCTTAAGTAGCTCATCAACGTTAATTGCTTACACGCCCTGCGCGTATGAACGCGCACAACGGTGAAACCATGTCGGTTACTCGGACAACTGGGTGACGGCATTCGGATCAATGTCCATGCCGAAATAATCGCGCGCAATCACCCGGGCGATCCATTCCGCGATGATGGCGTAACCGCGTTCGCCTTTATCCGCTGATGCAAGTGCGGGATCGCCAATGTGTCCGTAGGGGGTGTGATCCTGATAACTGCGTGTAGCATAAAAGATGCCACCGCCCGTCTTGATATGTTCACGCCCCTGAATCTTGCGCATATCGTCGGGCGGCACGTGATGCTTGACCGCACGATCCAGATGCACCAATTCGGGATGTGTGACCAGAACGCGCGACGTTTCGCCTTCGCCGCCGTGACCTTCCTGCTGTTTCGACTGCTGAATCGTGTGATACACCTTGCTCAGCGGCGTCAGCCAGTTCAAAACCATCACTTTTGCATCAGGCGTGGCTTCGACCACTTCCTGCGCGGCGACCATCATGCTTGGCAGGCTGCCATCATGCCCATGCACAAACGCAAATTGACGGAAACCGCTGGCATAAAGGCTCAGGCAGATGTCTTTGGTCAGCGCGATCAGCGTGGACGCACGAACCGAGATCGTGCCGGGAAAGCCCATGTGAAAGCTCGATGTGCCGAACGGGATCACCGGTGCAATCACTGCCGAATGACCAAGCGCTTGCAAACGCAGCAGCGCGCGGCGGCAGTTCTCGCGCGCTTCAAAGTTATCTGTGCCTAAGGGCAGGTGCGCGCCGTGACCTTCCACCGCGCCAAAGGGAACCAGCAGCACATCACTGCGCTGAACGGCGGCGGCAGCTTCTTCGCTGGTCATTTCGTCCAGCGTGGGGGGCGCTTTTTGGGTGAATAAAGACTCAGCTTCTGTTGACATCAAGTGTTCAACCATGCGCTTCTAAAAAGTCATTTTTTGACAGTAACTTAAACATGCCACACAATCAATATACACTCTGTTCAAATATAAGACAAAATGTCTATGCACTTTGCTGATCACTTCTTGGTTTATCATGAACATAATTTCATGGGCGGCGCGTGGCTCACGCCCGATTTTGGAATAGAACTTCGTCCTTAACGAACGGCAGGCAACCCCTATGCACGAGTTTGAAGAACTCAAACGCATCGCCAGCGGCGTACAAAAATTATTCGGGCAGTCGTGCGAAGTTGTGATCCACGATTTCAGTAATCTGGAACACTCGATTATTCATATGGAAGGCAACATCACCGGACGTTCGGTCGGCGGCGCGGCAACAGATCTGCTCTTGGCGTGCGTGCAGAACGACAACACCGATCACGACATGCACAATTACAAAACGCAGCTTCCCAGCGGGCGCGTGCTGCGCTCTTGTACGATCTTCCTGCGTGATGAACAGGATCGCGCGTATGGCGCGTTCTGCATCAACTTTGATGTGACCACGTTTCAAGCCTTCAGCCGCTATCTGGAAGGGTTTCTGCACACTGAACTGACCGATCTAAGCGAGACTTTTTCCGACGACATGCACAGCACCATTCACGGCATTCTGATGGAAACCATGCAGGAAGTCGGCACGGAACTGCCGATCCTCACACGCGAAGAAAAGATCAACTTGATCGCGCGGTTGGACGATAAAGGCGTGTTTCAGGTCAAGAAATCCGTGCCGATTCTGGCGAGCGAGTTGGGCTTAAGTCGTTCGACGCTCTATAACTATCTCAGTGAAGCGCGCGGCGAACGCCCACCCACCACTAATGGAAGCACCTAAAATTTTGTCAGGATAGAAAGCGAGTTTTCATAATATGCCACCGTTTCACGTGATTTTGAGCGAGCAGGCGCCGATCCCCACCAGCGGTTACAGCCAAGCGCTGCGCGTGGGCGATCTGGTGATTACGTCGGGATTTCTCGGCACTGCACCCGATGGATCGGGCGTAGTCACGGGTGGCTTTGCCGCCGAAACCCGCCAGGCGCTCGACAATATCAAGGCAGTGCTGGCGGCGGATGGCGTGCCGCTGGCGAATGTCGTGCGCGTCAATGTGTCCCTGACTGACATTAACCGTTTTGCCGACATGGATGCGATCTTCCGCGAATATTTCAGCGCGCCCTATCCCACGCGCAACACCATCGGCGTGCAGGAATTGTGGGGCGGCGCGCAGATCGGGTTTGATGTGTGGGCGGTCGCGCACATTGAAGGCTCAGCATGATCGACGCACTGCGCGCTTTCAACGCTGACGAAGCGATCACGTTGGCGCAGGATTTGATCCGGATTCCGTCGTTTTTGTGGCAGGAGTCGCAAATTGGCGCTTGGATTGCGGACTGGCTGCGCGCGCGTGATTTCACGGTCGAGTTGCAAACTGTACCGCTGCGCGATGGTCGTGTGACGCATCAGGCGATTGGCACGCTCAAAGGTGATGGATCGGGCAAGTCGCTCATGTTGTGCGGTCATACCGACACCAGCGACTGGCAAGGCGATGTGTTCCGCCGCACCGAATGGATGCATGATCCGTTTGGTGCAGACATTGCCGATGGCAAACTCTACGGTTTGGGCGCGATCAACATGAA
>JBGSRB010000076.1:0-10052 GCA_041737735.1 Anaerolineae bacterium
CAGCATCGACTGACCACAGCGCCGCGATCTCGAACCCAAGCGACCACGTCGCGCCGCGTTCGCCTTCCGCCGTGATCGCCTGCACGCCGCCATCGTCATACACGATCACGCCCGCCACATTCAGACCGGGCGGGGCGGAAAGCAACCCAACCGCCGCGCGATCCAGATTGACACGCCACAGCACGCGCCCGTCATAGCTCAAACCCAAGATGCGATTGGCATCCAGCACCAGCAAACCGTTCGATCCGTTATCACCCAGCAACAGCGGCGGCGTTAACGCGCCCGTCTCATCACTGAGGGTCGCCGCCCACGCAAAGCCATCGACGAATCGCGCTGCACGGTTGTAGAGAAACTTCGACGGACGCAGCAGCCCCACCGCCGCCGGATTTTCCCACACATAGCCCGCGCCGGGGACATCCGGTTGGCGCGTGCGCATCTCGAAATGCAGATGCGGCGCAGGACGCGCATCGCCCACCGCCGCGATGATGTCACCCGCGCGCACGCAGGTCAGCACCGACGGAAACTGCACCCCGGTCGCGTCGGTGAGATGCCCGTAATGGCTGTAAACCACCGTGCCATCGCGGAAAGTATGCTCGATGATGATCACGCCGCCATCGCGCCCCCACCCATTCGGGCTGGAAAAGGTCACGCGCCCATCGGCAATCGCGCTAACGAACTCCCCGTAACCCTCACCCGCTGCGCTATACCAGTCCTCGCCCGTGTGATAGCGCCCTTGATGGCGGGGCGATGCCGCCGCGTAATCCTGCACGATCTCGAAGCGTGTCGGGTCAAGCGGAAAGCGCAGCGCATCGGCGTAACCGCATTGGGTTTGGGCTGCCACGCGCAGCGGCGCGATCAGCACGACAAGCAGAAGCAATAGTTTCATCATCATTTCATTCAAAGCGCTTCCATATGGATGTAAGATCAAGCCAACACACAAACTCTATGTTGTACACATCATATCAAAAATGCGATGGAGGCGATCAACTTATGAAGGCGATTTGGAACGATGTCGTGCTGGCGGAAAGCGATCAGACGATTGTTGTGGAAGGTAATCACTACTTCCCGCCCGACTCGATCAACCGCGATTTTTTCGTGGATAGCAGCGCCCACACCACTTGCCCGTGGAAAGGTCTTGCCAACTATTACAGTGTGCAGGTCAACGGCGAAACCAACAAAGATGCAGCGTGGTATTACCCGCAACCGAAGGAAGCTGCCCAACAGATCACCAACTATGTCGCGTTCTGGCGCGGCGTCAAAGTGACGGAATAGCCGACCCCATAAATTGACCAAGGCGCACCACATGTGGTGCGCCTTGGTCAATCTATCTGCTTTGCCCCTGACAGGACTCGAACCTGTAACCTCCGACTTCAAGTTTGTGCTGCTTTCACAGCTCCTTGGACTATACCTTCACCCTAGCAGCGCGCTTGCCTTAGGTGGCGACCGTCTAGTCTCTACGCATTTGACTTGGGGTGGGTTACCATGTGCGTGCTGAGCCTATGTCCCCAGTCATTTAGCAGGAATTGTCATGGTTGGGCATTAACCCAACGGTAGATTTCTCCTGTTTGGCCGCTTACATTCAAAGCGTTTCCACTTTGAAGCCCACTTAGTGCAGAAGGTCGTTGCTCTATCCATTGAGCTACAGGGGCATTACTCGCATTGTAGCCGAGAGCTTAAGCGTCTGTCAAGCAAACCCCACCGTCACGCCTCGAACATTTGTACCACCTGCGATTGATAAAATCCTCAAACCATGCTATAATCAGTGATGTTATGTAAGCCATCTTGTCACGCTCACACGCCTTCAAAACGCAGCAGCGCGGTTCCGTTAATCGCACCGCCGCCAGCGGTGGATGATGCTCGAAATGCGCGTTGATGAGGCATTTATCTGAACGATGAGGAGTCGCAATGGCGGAGAAAATCACTACTCCCCAAGCTTATACCGAAGACAACATTAAATATCTTGAGCCGATGGAGCATATCCGTTTACGCCCCGGCATGTACGTGGGCGGCACGGATGTTCGCGCGCTACATCACCTGATTTATGAGGTGGTCGACAATTCCATCGACGAAGCGCTTGCGGGTCGCTGCGACCACATCATGATCACCCTTATGAATGACAATCTGGTGTCGGTTGCCGATAACGGCGTCGGCATTCCTGTTGGTTTGAACAAACAAATGGGCATCTCCACGCTCGAAGGCGTGCTGACCAAAATCGGCATGGGCGGCAAGTTCGATAACAGCGCTTATAAAGTCAGCGGTGGCTTGCACGGCGTCGGCGTCTCGGCGGTGAACGCGCTTTCATCTGACCTGACCGCGACCATCTTCCGCGAAGGCAACGTTTGGGAACAGCGTTACAGCGCGGGTAAACCCCTGACCGGTGTCGAAGCGATTCGCCCCATGAACGAAGGCGAATCAACCGGGACGATGATCACCTTCCGCCCCGACTTCACTGTGCTTGAGCCGAACGACTTCAGTTATCAAACCTTGGCAAACCGTTTCCGCGAGATGGCGTTCGTTACGCGGCGCGTCAGCATCACCCTGCGTGATGAGCGCATTCAGCCCATCCCACGCGAGATCACCTTCTACTTTGAAGGCGGCTTGCAATCGTTCGTCCGCTATCTGAACCGCAGCCGCACCGCGCTGCATCCGGTGGTCTATGGCGAGCGCGATGTCGATATTCAGCCAGAAAATAAAACCGCCTTCACCGTCAATGTTGAAGTCGCCTTCCAATATACCGACACCGCCAACGTGACCGAACTTGCTTTCGCCAACACGATCAACACGCCTGATGGCGGCACGCACCTCACGGGTTTACGCAGCGCGATCACGGGGGTGATCAACCGTTATGCGCGTAAACAGGGCTTTCTCAAAGACAAAGATGCCAACTTCAGCGGCAGTGACACGCTCGAAGGCATCACGGCGATTGTCAGCGCTAAACTGCCCAATCCGTCGTTTGAAAGCCAGACCAAAGTCAAGCTGATCAACCCGGAAATGCAGGGCGCGGTATCGCAGGTGGTCACGGAAGCGTTTAACGAATTTCTCGAAACCAACCCGCGCGAAGCCCGCAAGATCGTCGAGAAGTGCATGACGAGTATGCGCGCCCGCGAAGCCGCCCGCAAAGCGCGCGATCTCGTTCGCAGCGGACCCAGTCTGCTGGAAAGCACTACCCTGCCCGGCAAACTGGCGGACTGCTCCAAACACGGCGACGGCTCGGAAATCTACATCGTCGAAGGCGACAGTGCCGGTGGAAGCGCCAAACAAGGACGCGACCGCCACTTCCAAGCCATCCTGCCTTTACGCGGTAAGATTCTCAATACGGAGCGTGCGCGGCTCGACAAGATGCTCGACAACAACGAAATCAAGTCGCTGATCAGCGCGCTTGGCACAGGCATCGGGGAAGATTTCAACGTCAGCAACCTGCGTTACGAGCGCATCATCATCATGACCGACGCTGACGTGGACGGCAGTCACATTCGCACGCTGCTGCTCACCTTTTTCTTCCGCCACATGGCGAACTTGATCCGCACAGGACACCTGTACATCGCCCAACCGCCGATCTTCCGTCTGCAAAGCGGCAAAGACGTGCAGTATATTTACAGCGAAGCGCACACACCCGAAGGGCAGTTGCTCACACGCTCGCTGCAAAATTACAAAGACCCGGATAAGGTCAAGGTCAGTCGTTATAAAGGTCTGGGCGAGATGAACCCTGATCAACTGTGGGAAACCACCATGGATCCGGCGACGCGCACTCTGCTGCAAGTCACGGTTGAGGATGCCGCCGAAGCCGATCATGTGTTTGATATGTTGATGGGCAGCAGCGTGCCACCACGCCGCAAGTTCATCCAAACGCACGCCAAGCAAGTGCGTAATCTGGACATTTAAGCAGGGTTCGTAGGGGCGGAGCTAAGTCTCCGCCCCGCCGCCGCTGACCTCAATCGGCTGCTGCGTGAACGCCGTGATCTTATGTGGATAATCTTCCTCACAGCGCAGTTCATGCAGAAAATAGCCGCCCTGCTCCGCTTCAACCAGCACCATCACATGATGCTTGCCCGCGCCCACCGTTTGCAGCACGCGCAGCTTACCGATCTGATCATGCAGCGCTTGAAAATCAGCTAAGCGCGCATCCGCGTCGGCGCTTGCGAGTAGTTCCGCGTGATAACTGTCAGTGATGAAGGTCAGCAGGCGCGCGAAATCCCCCTGATTGTAAAGATGCGTCTGCGCGATGAAGCGCATCCCCGCTTGACTGGCGCGTAATGCCAGCTTATCGCCTTCCATGCTCATCGCTTTGCTTAGACCTCTGGATGCAGCGTTGACAGCGCCGCGCCAATGATGCCCGCTTCATTCAGCATTTCCGCCGCTACTACGGGCGCTTGGATCGTCAGATGCGATGCGAACTTGACGAAATCTTTGCTCAACCCGCCGCCGATGATGATCATGTCGGGCCAAAATAATTTTTCGAGATAGGTCAAATACTCATTGAAGCGCTTCGCCCATTTCTTCCACGATAGCTCTTTTTCGCGCCGCACCCGATCCGACGCACGATGTTCCGCCTCTTTACCGCGCACCATCAAATGACCGAGTTCCGTGTTAGGCAGCAGCACCCCATTACTGAAAATCGCTGTGCCGATGCCCGTTCCCACCGTCACGCAGATGACCACACCCTGCACACCGCGTCCCGCGCCAAAATGGATTTCCGCCCACCCTGCGGCGTCGGCATCATTGATGATGTGCGCTTTGCAGCCCGTGTGCAGTTCGAACACCGTCTTGGCATTGACACCGATCCACGAGTCATCAATATTGGCGGCGGTCATGATCATGCCGTGCTTGATCGCGCTCGGAAAGCCGCAGCCGATCCGCCCCTTCCAACTGAAATGCTTGACAATCTGCGCCACACATTCCGCTACATCATCCACCGTCGCTGGTTGCGGCGTCAGCACCCGAAACCGTTCTGATAACAGCTCGCCTTTTTCCACATCAACAGGCGCGCCTTTGATGCCCGTTCCCCCGATGTCGATCCCTAAAACGGTCATAAGATTCCTCTGCGTTTAATCGTGGTTTAATCTAAATCTACCGCCGAGATCATTTTCGCGCCACCTAGACCCACGCTAAAACTACGCCTTGCGGGGATGCGCCGCACTTGTGATAATGACTCATCATGGATCAACAACCGATAGAGCGTTGCATCTCTCGTGAAACTTCCCATTAAATTCTACTTATTCAGCTTGCTGATCGCAGTATGCGCCGCCGCGTGCGCCCCTGCTGTGCCACCGACTCCCCTGCCGCCGACACCCATCGCCGCCAATGCCGCATGGACGCCCGTTATCCGCGCGTTCGAGAGTGTGGAGATGGTCTTAGTTCCGGCGGGCTGCTTCATGATGGGCAACGATGAAGGTCGCCGCGATGAACGCCCCGCGCATGAAGTATGCTTCGAGCGCCCCTTCTGGATCGACCGCACCGAAGTGACCAACGCGCACTATGGCAGCGCCGGACGCTTTGAAGGCGACAATCACCCACGCGAAAACCTGCTGTGGAGCGAAACGCGCGATCATTGTGCGGCACGGGGCGCGCGGTTGCCCACCGAAGCCGAATGGGAATACGCCGCGCGGGGACCCGACAACTTGATCTATCCATGGGGCAGCGAGTTTGACGAAGAAGCGCTTGTCTTCGATCGCAACTCGAACAATGAAACCGCGCCTGTGGGCAGCTATCCGACCGGCGCATCGTGGGTGGGCGCGCTCGACCTGAGTGGCAATGTATTCGAATTCGTTAGCAGCGCTTATGCGCGCTATCCCTTCGATCCCACCGACGGACGCGAAAATCTCACTGATCTCACGCTGCCGCGCGTCTATCGGGGCGGCTTGAACAGCTATATAGACTTCGGCGTCAGCACGGCGATCCGTTTCCGCCTTGCCGCTGAAGAACGCAACTGGTTTATCGGCTTCCGCTGCGCCCGCGACGCGCAGCCAGATGAGGCGTAACCCCATGCCCACGCGCGGACTCACGCTTATATGGCTGCTACTGACGGCTTCAACGAGTGCTTTTGGCGTCATCGCGCTGACGGGTGAAATCAGCGCGATTGAGTGGTGGTTGCTGCCCGCTATCGTCGGCGTCCCAGTGATCAGCGTGCTGCTACTAATCCCGCCGATCAAGCGCGCAGTCGCCCCCGTGATCAGCCTGCCGCGCCGCCTGCCGCATGTCTACTGGCTGCTGATCCTCATCTATCTGTGCGTGGCGATCTCAATCTGGCTGATCAGCTATCAACCCACCTATGGGCGCTGGTTGTTCCCTGCCGAAATCGCGCTACTGAGTCTGCTGGCGTGGCTGCTGCTGACGCTGTTCGTGTACGGCTTCACGCTTGAACAAGCCCGTGCGATGGGCGCGCGATTGGCAAACGGTGCGCTCACAGGCATTCTCATCACCCTGACCACGCTGGTCGTGCTGCTGTTCGCCGTTGAAGGCTATCTGCGAGTGTTTTACATCACCACCGATGCTTACGGCTTCACCGCCATGAATTATCACTGGTATCAAAATTTCATGGTCAACGATGTGAACGCGCTCGGCTTCCGCGATTATGAGCCGCTGCCCGACGCGCGCGATCTGACGCGCATCGCCGTTGTCGGGGATTCGTTCGCGGTCGGTCATGGCATTGATGATAAAGACGACACCTTCGCGCAGCGCTTGGATGTGCTGCTTGGTGAAGGCTATGACGTGAATCTCGTCGCCAAGTCGGGTTGGGATACTGACGTGTATCTCGGCTATTTGATGCAGTATCCGCACACGCCGGATGTCGTCATCCTCTCGTATTACCTCAACGATATCGACTGGCTGCTCGACGACAGCAATTTCAACCCGAACGCCAACTTTGCCATTCCCGAGGACAACGCGCTGCGTTTCTTCGTCCTCAACTACTTCACCGTGAATTACTTCTATTACGTCGTCGGGCAGTTCAACTCGACACAGCGCACCAGCGGCTTCGCCTACGACTTGATCGGCGCGCATCTCGATGATGATATTTGGGCGCGCCAGCAGGAACAACTCGACAACTTCGCGTGGTATACGCGCGAACAAAATATGCGCCTGATCGTGCTGGTGTGGCCCAACTTGGGCGCCATTGAGGAATCCGCGCCCGCTGTGAATCGTGTGACCGAGTTTTTCCGTTCGCAGAACGCCGACGTGATTGACATGATCCCGCTGGTGCTGCCGCAGGATCGCAATCGCATGATCGTCAACCGTTTCGATAATCATCCTAGTGTCGAAGCCAACCGTTTAGCGGCGGAAGCCCTCTACGCCGTTTTGACCGCCTCAACAGAAAGCGCCGCCCCATGAACACCCTGATCGTCACTGGCTCGAACGGCTTGATCGGCTCTGAAGTCGTCACTTATTTCGACGCGCGCGGCTGGCGTGTGATCGGCGTGGATAACAACATGCGCCGAGATTTCTTCGGTGAAAAAGGCGACACCCGCTGGAATCAACAGCGCTTGGAAACCACCTGCCAGCACTTCGAGCATGTCGAACTCGACATTCGTGATCGCGCGGGCGTGTTGGCTCTGATGGAGCGCATTCAGCCCGATCTGATCGTTCACGCCGCCGCGCAACCTAGTCACGATCTCGCGGCGCAGCGCCCGTTTGACGATTTCGACGTGAACGCGGTCGGCACGCTCAATTTACTCGAAGCCGCACGCCGTCATGCGCCGGAAGCAGGCTTTGTGTTCATGTCTACCAACAAAGTCTACGGCGACCGCCCCAACACCATCCCGCTGATCGAACTGGACACCCGTTGGGATTACGCCGATCCCGCGTATGCTGACGGCATCGACGAGTCGTTCAGCATCGACGGATCACTGCATTCGCTGTTTGGCGCGTCGAAAGTTGCCGCCGATATGCTGGTGCAAGAATACGGGCGCTACTTCGGCATGAATACCTGCTGCTTGCGTGCCGGCTGCCTGACGGGACCCAATCACGCGGGCGTCGAGCTGCACGGCTTCCTCAGCTACTTAATCCGCTGCAATCTCGAAGCACGCGAATACACGATCTTCGGCTACAAGGGCAAGCAAGTGCGCGACAACATCCACTCGTATGATGTGGCGCGCTGCATCGAATTTATCCACGCGCACCCGCAGCCCGCAGCCGTCTACAATCTCGGCGGGGGACGCGCCAACACGGTCTCGATTCTCGAAGCGTTCGCGCGCATCGAAGCGATCACGGGCAAGCCCATGCGCTATCGCTATGACGACGCGGCGCGGCGCGGCGATCACATCTGCTACATTTCTGATTTAAGCCACCTGCGCGCCAGCCTACCGGGGTGGGACATCACCAAGTCGCTCGACGACATCTTCTACGAGATCGCCGCCAGTTGGCACACGCGGCTTGAACAGGCGCAGCAGGTCACGCTGTGAAACTCTCGATTGTCATTCCCGCGCGCAACGAAGCCGCCAACATCGGCGCGACGCTGACCGCGCTGCGCGATCATCTGAATGGCGCGGGCGTCAACGATCTGGAGATTCTCGTCGTCAACGACGGCAGCAGCGACAACACTTACGAGATCGTGCAGGCGTTCAGTGCCGCCGATCCGCGTATCCGCGTGATCACCAACACGGGGCGCAATGGCTTTGGGCGCGCGGTCACGTTTGGATTGCAGCATTTCACGGGTGAGGCAGTGGTCATCTACATGGCGGATGCGTCCGACGATCCCGCCGATGTCGTGCGCTACTATCATATCCTGCGCGATGAAGCCGACTGCGCTTTCGGTTCGCGCTTTCTGCGCGGCTCGCGCGTGATCGATTACCCGCGCTTCAAACTGGTGATCAACCGCTTCGCCAATTTCATCATCCGTTTGTTGTTCAACCTGCGCTATAACGACACCACCAACGCCTTTAAGGGCTATCGCGCCAGCGTGATCGAAGGCTGCCGCCCGTTCGTGTCACCACATTTCAACCTCACCATCGAAATTCCGCTCAAGGCGCTGGTGCGCGGCTATTCCTACCAAGTCATTCCGATCACATGGCGCAATCGCGCACATGGTGAATCGGCGCTACGCCTCAAGGAACAGGGCAGTCGCTATCTCTATACCCTGCTGACCGTGTGGTTTGAGTATTTGCTGGTGCGCCACGACACCCGCCGCACCGATGATGGCGTGTTCGTCCCATGGACAGACGCCGCCAGCGCGGAGCAACCCGAATGACGCGCCGCATACTCGTCACCGGGGGCGCGGGCTTCATCGGCGCGCACATCGTCGATGCACTGATCGCGCGCGGCGATCATGCCATCGTCATCGACAACGAGGCGACGGGTTCGCGCGCCCATGTACATCCCGCTGCTGAGTATGTGCGCGGCGATGTGCGGAATCCTGACGATCTCACGCCGATCTTCGCGCGCGGTGTGGATGCTGTGCTGCACATCGCGGGGCAGGCATCGATCCGCCTCTCGTTTCAAGACCCGCTAGCTGATCTCGCCGTCAACACACAGGGGACGATCAACATTTTGCAGGCGTGCCTCACCCACCGCGTGCCGCGCCTGATTTTCGCGGGTTCGATGACTATCTACGGTGATGCGCCCGTCCCGCTGATCAGCGAGGACACGCCGCCCAATCCCGTCTCGTATTACGCCGTGACTAAATATGCCGCCGAGCGCTACGTCCACTTGACCGCGCGCCGCCGCGATCTCGATTTTCCGTTCAGCGCCACCACTCTACGCATGTTCAACGTGTATGGCGAACGCCAAAGCCTGAACAACCCGTATCAAGGCGTACTGGCGATCTTTATCGGCAACGTGCTGCGCGGCGAACCGATCCGCATTTATGGCGATGGCGAACAGTCGCGCGATTTCGTTCACATTGATGACGTGGTGCGTGCGTGGATCACCGCCATCGACGCGCCCGCCGCCCATGATCAGGTGATCAACATCGGCACGGGCGCGCCCACCAGCGTCAATCAGTTGTGCGATCTCGTGCTGCGCGCGTTTGGTCACACCCGCGCTACTTATCCCGTCGAGCATTACGACGCGCAGCCCGGCGATATGCGCGCCGCCACCGCGGACATCACCCGCGCGCGCGA
>JBGSRB010000119.1:0-10277 GCA_041737735.1 Anaerolineae bacterium
TCAGGCGCGCACGCTGCTGCCACTGGTGCTGCTGGGCGGCGGACCCGGCGGCACGGGCGATCTGCTGGCGGTGGCGGTGATCATCCTGTTTGTGGTGGTGCTGATCTTGATTTAGCGCTGCACAATCAGGTGACCAGTAGTGACGCACAGGCGACAGATTGATCTGTTCATGCGCCTAAACACAAGCGGGCGATCCCATCTAGGATCGCCCTTTGTGTTATCGGCTTGTATGCACTTGAGGAGTTCTAACTGCGACTGCCGTTAGCGCTTAGCTCAGTGGCTGCGGATAACCACCCGCAGGCGGCGAGCAAGTGCGAAGCGAGCGTCCATCCGAAACCGACGACACGACCGTGCAAGTGCCGCAAGTCGCAGGTGCGCTCACTTGGAAGCCAGCAAAATTCACGCTGTCATCCACGCTGTCGCCCGCAGTCGGCGTGGGCGCTGAGGCGAGATAAGGACCCGCTGCATCACCCCACCAATTGCCTGTCAACGTCATAGTGGCGCTGCCCCTACCCGTGATCACGGCAGTATCGGGTTCGTTGCCGACGACGCACGAGTTGGTGATCGACACATTCGCGCCCGTCGAGCCGATGATCGCGCTGCCGTTCGCGCCCGTGTTGAATTCGATGGTTGCGTTGGTCAGCGTCAGCGATGAGCCGCCATCCTGCACCAGCACACCACCCGCACCCAACGCCGTGGTATTATCGATAATACCGACGGTGCTGCCGGTCACGCTGGCGCCGTTGCTCACGGTCAAGCCGCCCGCGCCGCCCACGGCATTATTCTCAGCGATGCCGACGTTGGTCAGCGTTGCTGACGCGCCTGCGCCGTCCACACCGATGCCCGCCACATCAATCGTCGCAGTGTTCACGGTGATCACCGACGTAGTGAGCGTTGCCGTACCGCGCACCGCAACACCGCCACCATACTGCGCCGTGTTACCATAGACCAACACGCGATCGAGTGTCGCATTGGCACCAGCCTGCACGTAGATGCCGCCGCCAAAATCGACCGAACCATTACCACCATAGAGAATGCCCGCTGTTCTCAGCGTCAAGTTCCCACCCGCTGGCACCGTGAACACACGATAACCAACGGTGTTCGGGGTGGCTGCGGCAGCGATCAAGGTGGTGAAATGACCAGCGCCAACGATTTCCATTGGGACGTTGATGGTCAAGCCAGTGGCAACAGCGTTATTCAGCACGTAGAAGCCTGCTGGCACGTTGATCGTGTAAGGTGGCGTCCCCACGCGCGTGCAGCCGCCAAAATCAGCGTCGGTGTTGGCGCTCGTCACGGCTTCACGCACCGAACATCCCGTGCCGGTACCATCTTGATCCACTGTGGTGTTCACTTGGATCGTTCCAGCAGCGTAAACGGGCGTGGACACACTAAATGCCACCAACCCTAGTACTAAAAGTCCAACCATAATGCGAGAAATTAAACGCATGTCCTGCTCCCCATTTTGCAATGTAATCCGCTTCAGTCAATGCAGCTTTATAGGATATTATACTCATTTTTTCAATAACTGCGGTATGAGAAAATGAAAGCAGCATCTAAAAACACACTCCCGTGTGTAGATGCGTGCGCTGTTGTGCCGATCTTGACGCATAACGTAGGGTAATCATCGCTTACGATTGCGGGCGCAGCCAGCCGTGCCGCGCCCATTATTCCCCTGCGCTACAAGCTTTTCAGGTGCGGATAGAGCAGCACGTCACGAATGCTGCGCTGATCCGTCATGAGCATGACCAGCCGATCCACGCCCATGCCGAATCCACCTTGCGGCGGCATTCCGTAGCGCATAGCACGCAGATAATCCTCATCGAGCGGGGTTTCGTCGTCATCACCCGCGCGGAAGGTTTGCGCCATCTCTAAGAAGCGTGCCTCTTGATCGCGCGGATCGTTCAGTTCAGTGAAGGCGTTGCCCATCTCCATGCCCGCGACATAGAACTCGAAGCGCTCGACATGCACATCGTCGTAAGCGACGCGCTTGGCGAAGGGCGAAATATCGAGCGGATAGTCGTAGATGATCGTCGGCTGAATCAGCTTTTTCTCGACGTATTCGCCCAACAGATGCTCGACCAGCTTGCCCCACGCCTGATCGGGCTTGACTTCGTGATCGCCCAACGCGCGGATCGCCTGATAGAGCGACGCCGCATCACGGTGATCCATGTAATCAATGCCCGTTTCCGCCTTGATCGCTTCGCGCATGGTGAGGCGCGTCCACGGCGGCGCATAGTTGATCATCTGCCCCTGATAAGCGACTTCGGTTGATCCATGCACTTGCTGTGCCACGAACGCCACCATATTTTCGCCCAAAACCATGACATCGCGGTAATCAATGTAGGCTTTGTAGAACTCCAGCATTGTGAATTCGGTGTTGTGCTTGAAGCTGACGCCCTCATTACGGAAGTCACGCCCGATCTCATACACCGCGTCATAGCCGCCCACCAGCAAGCGCTTGAGATACAGCTCAAAGCTGATGCGCAAGAACAGGTCTTGATCCAACTGATTGTGATGCGTGACGAACGGACGCGCCGCCGCCCCGCCATAGATCGGCTGCAAAATCGGCGTTTCGACTTCGAGAAAGCCCGCCTCATCCAAGAAGCGGCGCAGCGCTTTGATCACCTGCGCGCGCTGGACGAACACGTGGCGCACGTCAGCGTTGACCGCGAGATCGGCGTAGCGCTGACGATAACGCGCTTCGACGTCGGTGAACTCGCCATATTCGGTCACGCTGCCGTCGTCGTTGACCTTCTGCTTGACCACAGGCAGCGGACTCAACGCCTTTGCCAGCAACTTGAGATCGGTCACACGGACGCTGATCTCGCCGCTTTTGGTCGCCATCATCGTGCCGCGCGCTTGGATGAAGTCGTCCCCTTCGATCAGCTTGTCCGCAATCAGCGCGTACTGCGTTTCGTCCATGTCGTTGATGCGGAAGAACAACTGCACGCGCCCGCTTTCGTCCTCAATGTGAATGAACGATACCTTGCCTTTGACGTTCTGGCGGCGCACGCGCCCCGTCACCGTCACTTCAACGGGCGTGCTGCTGAGATCAGCGTGATCGGGATGCTGTTCGCTAAACGAGACGAACGCCGCCACCGCTTCAGCGCAGGTGTGGGTGCGTTCCACGCGCGCCGGATAGCCGGGGACGTTTTGCGCTTCGAGCTGAGCTAATTTGTCAAGCCGTTCTTGTTCAAGTCGGTTGGGCTGCCACATGCGGGAATCATCCAAGTGTGTATCGGCACAAACCGCATTTTACATCATAGCGCGGGTTGATAGGTTTGATACCACGCGGCATCGGTTGGCGCAAGCGTGTAAAATTCCGTCCATGGGCGCGCGCTGCGCGTCGTCACGTCGATCAACTGCTGAATGCGCGGCACAGCGACCTCATTGAGGAACTGCGCGCGGGTTTCCGTCGTCAGCATGACGGCTTCTTTCCAGATGGCGCGCCCCGCCAAAAAGCCACTCGCGCCTGCTTCACAGGCGATCTGCGTCTGCGCGACGAACGTCTCAAACGCGACACCCGCGCTCAACAACACCCACGGCACCGGACACGCTGCGTTAAGTTCAGCGCACGCCTGCGCCCACGCCGCATGATCATCATTGTAGGCGGCATCCAGCGGAAATTCGAGCTTCAGCACGTCGGGATTGAGCGCGCCCAAGCGCCGCGCGGTTTCGTTCAGCACGTGCGGGCGCGTGGCGGCAAATTCGGCGCTTTCTTTGGCGACATTCGGATCAAGGCTGTACGACATGGGTTCGAGGAACAGCGGAATATCCAGCGCGTGACAGTCCGCGATCACGCGCGCGCACACCGCTTCGATTTCTTCCGCCAGTTCGCCCGTGTCGGGGTGATAATACGCCATGATCTTGACCGCAGAAGCGCCCACGGCTTTGATCTTGTTCGCCGTCCAATCAGGGATGAAGTCGATATGGCGATAGGTTGAGTCGCCGCTGTAGCCGCTTTTTTCCAGCGACAGCAGCAACCCGCTGCCGCCGTTCATGTGCAGGGCGGGCTGCAAACCATATTCGTGATCGAGCAGCACCGCGCTGGCATGATCGGACAGCGCACTGACGACTTCGACTTTGATGCTGACCGCTTGATCGTAAGTCGAATCAGGGGGTAGCATCTTGCGATAGCTGCCACGCTGGTCGAACGCGAGAATCGCGAACACGTGATCGCGCGTGCTGGTGGTCTTGAGTCCGCGCCAGCGTCCCGGCGTGATGGTGGTGGTCATGAGGTTATCCTTCGCGTGAGTTTGATTGAGCTGATTTAGCTTAAGTGGCTGCGTAAAAACGCTTCGACCGCCGCGCGATCCAGCGCGCCCTCGGCGGGTCCTTGGTGGGTGACGGCTAACGCGCCGCACGCATTAGCGAAGCGTGCCGCATCGATCACGGGCGCGCCTTCCAGCCAGCGCACGAGAAAACCCGCGTCGAAACAGTCGCCTGCGCCCGTCGGATCGACTTCGGTCACGGGGAAACCCGCCACCGGGATGCCATCGGGCGCGTCAGATGTGTAGATGATACACCCGTCAGCGCCGCGCGTCACGATGATCACCCGCTCGGGGCGCAGCAGCACGCGGATCGCGTTGGGCAGCGTGCTTGTGCCTGTCAGTAAGCAGGCTTCTTCCGCCGTCGGCAGGATCACGTCGGCGGCTGCGATGATGGGCGCGAACGCGGCGCGCGCGTAGTCAACGGGCATGAGCTGCGGGCGCAAATTCGGATCAAAGCTGATTTTCGCGCCTGCCGCCTGCGCCAATTCGACGGCACGTATGCCCATGTTGAGTGCGTCAGCGTGAATCGACAGGCTCGATCCCATCAAGTGCAGGCATTTCAAGCCGTCGAACAGCGCCGGATCGAGCAGATCGGGGTGCAGTTGTCCGGCGGCGGCGTGCGCGATGTGAAACACGAAATCGCGCGATCCATCGGCGCGATAGGCGACGAACGCGACACCCGTTGCGCGATCCCGCACCGTGCGAATGTACGACGTATCCACACCATCAGCCGCCAATTGTTCGCGCAGGAACAACCCGAAGTCGTCAGCGCCGACCGCGCCCACACCGCCAACGCGCGCACCCAAGCGCGCCGCTTGCAGCGCAAAAATGAAGGGCGCGCCGCTGGCATAAGGTCCCGTGAACGCGCCCGTTACTTCTAAAGGCACGCCCACCTCAACCCGCATGATCTCGACCAGCAGCTCGCCCATCGTGAGCAGGTCAAGCGGCGCGCGCGTGGTCATTCGCCCGCTTCCGCCGTGCCGACCATGTGCTTGACGATAATTTCTTCAGTCGTGCCAGCGCGCGGCATATTGACCGCCACCGTGCCGCGCCGCATGACGACGATGCGATCCGCGACCGCCATCACATCCTGCATGGTGTGGCTGATCAGCACCACCGGAATGCCCTGTTCGCGCAGCGAATGAATCAACGCCAACACCTTGCGCTGTTCCGGCACGCCGAGCGCGGCAGTCGGCTCGTCCATGATCAGCATTTTGGCGTTCCAATACATCGCGCGGGCGATTGCCACCGCCTGCCGCTGACCACCGCTGAAATTGATCAGCTTGCGCTTGAGCGACGGAATATGAATGTCCAGCCGATCCAGCACTTTTTCCGCTTCATCGCGCATGGCTTGATCATCCGTCACCGGGATGAACCCGAACAGGCGGCGAATCTTCTCTTTGCCGAGAAATACATTCGCGCCCACGTCCAAGTTTTCCGCCAGCGCAAGGTCTTGATAGATGGTTTCAATGCCCAACGCGCGCACTTCCGACGGCGTGTGATGCGTGATCGGCGTGCCAGCAAACGTGATCGCGCCTTGTTCGGGGCGATACACGCCGCTGATGCACTTGATCAACGTCGATTTCCCCGCGCCGTTATCACCCAACAGCGCCACCACTTCGCCGCTGTACACTTCAAAATCAACATGATCGAGCGCGGTCAAGCCGCCGAAGAACTTCGAGACTCCGCGCACTGTCAGCAGTGGTTCAGCCATTGACTTTCAGCCTTTCCAAGAACGCCTGCGCCTGATTGACCAACACGGCGATGATGATGACCACACCCACGACGATGAACTGCCACAGCGGATCGATGTTGAGGATGACCAAGCCCGTCGTTAGCACCGCTATGATCAGCGCGCCGATGACCGCGCCGCTGATCTTGCCTTCGCCGCCGAACAGGTTCGTCCCGCCGATCACCACTGCCGCCACCGACGACAACAGCGCGGCTTCACCCGCTTGCGGCGCACCCGCTGTATAGCGGAAGGTGTGCATCACGCCCGCGATGCCCGCCGTGAACGCCGACAGCACATAGATGATGATCAGATGGCGCTGCACGTTGATGCCCGCGCGGATCGCCGCTTCTTGGCTGCCGCCGATCACATAGGTATGCCGTCCGAAGCGCGTGCGCCCCAGAATGAAGGCAAAGACCACCACGATCACCAGCGCGATCAGCACGGGATAGGGCAAAAGCTGCGACACCGTGCGTAATTCGGCAGCGGGCAGGTCAGGTGGAAGCGCGAACAACTGTAACCCGCGCGACGGAATGTGATATAACACGCTGCCGTTGCCAATCGAACTGAGCGCCGCCCGCAGTTCACTGGGCAAGCCGCCGACCACTTGCTGACCATCCGTGAGCAGGAATGCCGCCCCGCGAATGATCCCGAACATCCCCAACGTGGCGATGAACGGTGGCACTTTGATGCGCGCCACCAACACGCCGTTGACCAAGCCGGGAATGAGCGCGACCAGCAGCGCTAACGCGATCCCCGCGACGACGGCGACGCCTAAATCCGTGCCGCCCGCCATCAGATCGCGCATGGTGCGCGCGCTGACCACCGACGCCAAGCCGACCGTCCAGCCAATCGACAGGTCAATGCCCGCCGTGATCACGACGTAGGTCTGCCCAATCGCCATGAACATCACCAGCGTGCTGGCAACCAGCACCGACGAGAAGTTGCGTGCGCTGAAGAAGCCGGGTCCCGCGACTGAGAAAAAGACCACCATTGCCAAAAGGAATAAATAAGACCAATTGCGCGCCAAAAATTCAATAAAGTTATCGCGCGAGCTGCTGGTGCGTTTGGGTGCGCTGCTGACACTTGCCATGCGCTGCGTCCTTATCTGCGGTGTGCTGGTGTGTTACTAAGCGTGTATTTTTCGTTAGGGAACAGCAGAGGCGACGATGAGTCGCCCCTGCTGCGGTCGGGAAATGTTACTTAACTTATCCCGTGTAGATGAACCGTGCAATGTCGGGATCATCCACGTTATCAATCGTGATCACGGCGTAGCCCGTCGGGATGCGCGCTGGCACCGACGTGACGCCGCGCGCGTTGGCAACGGCGGTGATGATGCCCATGTAGCCCATGTCGGCGGGCTTCTGCGCGATCACCAGCGAGACGACGCCTTCGCGCAGGTAGCTGATATTTTCTTCGCCTGCGTCGAATAGCGCCACTTCAACCGCGCCTTGCAAGCCCGCATTCTGGATCGCTGCGCCTGCGCCAATCGCGCCGAACACGTTCGTGGCAAACAAACCGGCAATGTCGGGGTTGGCTTGCAGCACGGCGGTGGTCTGCTGCTGCGCGGTGTCGGCGCTGTTATCGTTGTAATCGACGCGCACAACGTCTAAGCCGCGCGCGGCTGCTGCCAGCACACAGCCTTCTTCACGCTGATCGGTGGTGCTGATGCCGGGGCGCACGTTTTGGATGTAAATCTGCGCGCCTTCGCCCAACGCATCCGCCAGCGCGGAACAGGCGATGAACCCACCCTGCACGTTGTCCGAGCCGATGTAGCTCAGCGGGAAGGTGATCTCGCCGTTTTCGTAATCGCTGTCACCGATGAAGGTATCGACCGTGATCACGGGAATGCCTGCATCGTGCGCGCGTTGCAGCACGGGGATCGATTGTTCGCGGTCATTGGGGGCGGTCACGAGCGCGCTGATCTCGCCGCGCGCGATCAAGGCATCGACGATCGGCGTGGAAACAGTCACGTCGAAGCGTTCCGGGTCTTGCTGCACGACGCTGATGCCGAAGCGATCTGCTGCTGCGTTCACGCCGCGCGCCATGGTGATGTAGAACGGATCAGGGTTGACGCCCGGCACGAAGCCGACGACAAAATCTTCACCGAGCGGCGGCAATACTTCGCTGGTGCTGTCGGTGTAGATGAAGCGCGCCACTTCGGGATCATCCACGTTATCGCGCGTGATCACGGCGTAGCCCGTCGGTATGCGCGCGGGGATGCTCTGGAAACCATCGAGATGCGCGGTCGCCAGCGCGACACCGAGATAACCCATGTCGGCGGGTTTCTGCGCGATCACCAGCGAGACGATCTCATCACGCAGATAGGTGATGTTCTCGACGCCTGCATCGAACAGCGCGACTTCGACCGCGCCTTGCAAGCCCGCATTTTGAATCGCCGCGCCTGCGCCAATCGCGCCGAACACGTTCGTGGCGAACAAGCCCGCGATCTCGGGGTTAGCTTGCAGCACGGCGGTTGTTTGCTGCTGCGCGGTGTCGGCGCTGTTATCGTTGTAATCGACGCGCACGACTTCTAAACCGCGATCCGCTGCTGCTTCAACGCAGCCCTGCTCACGCTGATCGGTAGTGCTGATGCCAGGACGCACATTCTGGATGTAAATCTGCGCGCCTTCGCCCAACGCATCCGCCAGCGCGGAACAGGCGATGTAACCACCCTGCACGTTGTCCGAGCCGATGTACGAGATCGGGAAGGTGACTTCGCCTTCGGCGTAATCGCCATCACCGATGAAGGTATCGACGGTCAGCACGACAATGCCCGCATCGTGCGCGCGTTGCAGCACGGGGATCGATTGCTCGCGGTCATTCGGTGCGGTCACGATGGCGTCAATATCGCCACGCGCGATCAGCGCGTCGATGATCGGCGTGGAAACCGTCACATCGAAGCGTTCCGGGTCTTGCTGAATGATGTTCACGCCCAAGTCAGACGCGGCTTGGTAAACGCCCGCGCTCATGGTGATGTAAAACGGATCGGGGTTCACGCCGGGGACAAACGCGATGGTGTAACCGTCATCTTGCGCGGTCACGACTGAGGTGAGCAGCAAACCGATCACCGCCACCAGCAAAAAGGCTTTTTTCAACATGGTCAATACTCCACTATCAAACAAATGCAAGTAATATGCGGCATGGATGAAACGGCGAAAAAACACTAGGTTATCGATTACACATCCGTTTTTATTTTTCGTTTCCTTTCGGTGTGTATGAGTGAGTAGACACGCATTTCGTTAGAGAATGTAGCATAATCAGCACGACATCGCAAATTAACGAAAGCGAACGGCAGATCAAGGGCGATAGGGACTGTCGGGGCGCGCCCGTGCGTGCGTCCGGCGATGAATGCTATACTGAAGCACATGTATAAATCAGGAGGCGCGTACACATGCTACAGGCAAGCGTGCCGATCATCACCGCCCGCGAATTTAGCGCCGTGGTGCAGGCAGCCGAAAATCAAGATCGCCTGTTGGAACTGGTGCATGGAGAAGTGCTGGAAAAAATGCCCACGGAAACACACGGCAAACTCGCCGCACTGATCGCTTACTTCCTGCTGGCGTTTATCCGTCCGCGCGGGATCAAGGCGCATGTTGGCGTTGAAGTGCGCCACGAAGCGCCGGATGATGCGTATAACAGCCGCCTGCCCGATGTGTCGCTGCGTTTCAGTGCTGCGCCGCCCGTGACGGTTGGCGCGGTCGCGCACATGCCCGATCTGGCGGTGGAAATTCAATCGCCCACGGATCGCCCGCATCAACTGCGCCAAAAAGCGCTCTACTATCTGCATAAAGGCGCGCGCATGGTCTGGTTGATCTATCCCGAAGCGCGACAGGTGGAAATCTGCACCGTGGATGCCCACGAGAATCTCGTCATCGCCGCCGTTGATCCTGACGGCACGATCACGGCGGGGGATGTTCTGCCTGATTTTAGCCTGCCCCTTGCTGACCTATTCGCTGATCTGTAAGTCACCTAGCCCCGATTAGTGCAGGGAATGCCCATGCGAATCCTCATCTGCGTGTTGTTGGTGGCGCTGACGGCGTGCAGCACGCCCGAAACTGTTGTCGTTGTGCCAACGCTGGCGATCTTGCCGACGCAAACCGAAACGCTCAGCGTCTCGCCAACGCCTACGCTTGACCCGACCACCATCCCGCCCACGCTGACCGACGCCATCCCGCTGACTGACGCGCCCACGGATTCAGCGCCGCCCACCGCCACCGAAACCGCGATCCCGACGACGACGCCCACCCCCACGCCGACGGCAACGATCACGCCAA
>JBGSRB010000148.1:0-10154 GCA_041737735.1 Anaerolineae bacterium
TGATTAACTTGTTCATCGCGCGTCCCTTTACCCTCTAGTGGGTTCGTCTAGCGTTGATTATAGCAAACGTGGGGGTGGATCGACTAATGAGGAGTCTTGAGAATAGACCCCACCCCTAGTTCGGATGGGGTCTTTTTTTACTTACGCCGATGCGCCATTCATGCTGGCGGGATCGTCGTCTTCGTCAGTGCCTTCAATCAGCGGCTCGATCAGCGGCTCGATGTAAGCGAGGCTGGCATCGCCATCCCCATCGTCGATCTGCTCGATGAACTCGTCGCCATTCTCGGTCATGACCGCCACGCCGCAGATCGCATCCGAGCGCGACAGGTTGATCATCTTGACGCCTACGGTGTTGCGCCCGATCACGCGAATTTCCGAGATCGGCGTGCGTAAGACCACGCTGTTCTGCGTGATCAGCAAGATGTCGTGTTCTTCATTCACGCACAACATCGCCACCACGGGACCCGTTTTCTCGTTGCGCGCCAGCGTGCGAATGCCGCTGCCGAAGCGTCCCTGCTCGCGATATTCCTCAATCGGCGTGCGCTTGCCGAAGCCGTCGCGCGTGATCACCAGCACATGCGTATCATCGTGCTTGATCGTGTCCATGCCGACGACATAATCGCGGTCGGTCAGGCGGATCGCGTTCACGCCGCCCGCTTGCCGCCCCATCGCGCGCACTTCGCTTTCGTGAAAGCGGATGCTTTGCCCGCCTTCCGTGACCAGCAGAATGTGCTGATCGCCGTCGGTCAGGCTTGCCCAATTGAGCGTATCGCCATCTTCCAAGCCCATCGCAATCAACCCGCTGGGGCGCACGGCTTCAAACTCATCCAGCGTCACGCGCTTGATGCGTCCGCGCCGCGTCGCCAGCACGAAATAGCCTTCCATGTCGAAGCTGGCGACTGGCACGACGGCGGTGATCTTCTCACCCGGCGCAATCGCCAGAATCGCGTGAATCATGATGCCTTTCGACGCGCGTCCGGTTTCGGGAATGTTGTACGCCTTCTCGCTGTACACCTTGCCCGCGTCGGTGAAGAACAGCAGCGTATCGCGGCTGTTCGCGGTGATGATGTCGAGCAAGCCGTCTTCTTCATGGCGGCTGCTCATGCCGATCACGCCTTTACCGCCGCGCCGCTGCACGCGATAAGCTGACGACGGCACGCGCTTGATGTAGCCGAAGCGCGTCATCAAGACCGCCACTTCTTCATCGCGCACGAGATCGGCTTCGTCGATGTTGGTGTTGATGCCGAACAAAACGTTGGTGCGCCGTTCGTCGCCATACTTCTCGGCAAGCTCGGTGATGTCCTCGCGGATCAGCGCCAGAATCTTGGCGGGCGATGCGATCAAGTCCTCAAGATAAGCGATGCGCGCCATCACTTCGTTGTATTCGTCTTGCAATTTTTGCTGTTCGAGCGCAGCCAGACGGCGCAGTTGCATTTCGAGGATCGCGTTCGCTTGCGGTTCGCTCAGTTCAAAGCGCGTGATCAACTGCGTGCGCGCGTCGTCGGCGTCCTGCGCGGCGCGGATCGTCTGGATGATCGCGTCGAGGCTGTTCAGCGCCTTGAGCAAGCCTTCGAGGATGTGCGCGCGGGCGCGGCGCTTGCCCAGTTCAAACTCGGAACGACGGCGGATCACCTCATAGCGGTGATCGATGTAAATTTGCAGCATCCGCTTGAGGCTGAGCGTGCGCGGCTCGTTATTGACCAGCGCCAGCATTTGAATGCTGTAGGTGCTTTGCAACTGCGTGTATTTATACAGTTGATTGAGCGCCGTTTTCGGCTGCGCGCCCGCTTTGAGTTCCACCGTCAGGCGCATCCCGTTACGGTCGCTTTCGTCGCGCAAATCCGCGACATGCTTCAGGCGATCTTCGCGCACCAACTGCACGATGCGCTCGATGATCGATGTTTTGCTGACCTGATAGGGAATCGAGTTGAACACGATGCGGAAACGTCCGGTGCGCGTTTCTTCGATCTCGTAATTGGCGCGCACGACCACGCGACCGCGACCGGCGGCGTAGGCTTCTTTGAGTTCGTCGCCCGCGATGATGCTCGCGCCCGTCGGAAAATCGGGTCCCGTGACGAACTGCATCAGGTCATCGACGGTCACATCATCCAGCGCATCCCAGTGATCGATCAGATACATGATCGCGCCTGCCAATTCGCGCAGGTTGTGCGGCGGGATGTTGGTCGCCATGCCTACCGCAATGCCGCTCGTGCCGTTCAGCAGCATGTTGGGCAGGCGCGCGGGCATGACCGCAGGTTCTTCCTGCGTGCCGTCATAGTTATCGTTGAAATCGACCGTGTTCATGTCGATGTCAACGAGCATTTCTTCCGCAAGCTGCGCTAAGCGCGCTTCGGTGTAACGCATCGCCGCCGGACTATCACCATCGACGCTGCCGAAGTTGCCTTGTCCATCCACCAGCGGATAGCGCAGCGAGAAGTCCTGCGCCATGCGCGCCATCGCGTCATAGACTGCGCTGTCGCCGTGCGGGTGATACTTACCCAACACTTCACCGACGATGCGCGCGCTTTTCTTATAGGCGCTGTTGGCGCGAATGCCCATGTCATACATCGCAAATAAAATGCGGCGATGCACAGGCTTCAAACCGTCGCGCGCGTCGGGCAGAGCGCGGGCGACGATCACACTCATCGCATAATCGAGATAACTGCCGCGCATCTCGTCGTTAATGCTGACGGGGCGGATTGTGCCGATCTGGTTTTGGTCCACCATAGGGTTTGCTGCTGCGGCGCGCAGGCTCATAAAGCACGCCGCTGACTCCTTTCGACCCTCAGAGCTAAGCTGCCCGCGCATGGGTTCATGCACGGCGATCAACGGGCGCGGATTGTGCCGCACCGCGTGATCCTTCATACGAACAAATGACAACCTCATTATACCGCACGCGCATGAAAAAATCCAGCAAGTTTAGAACAAAGTATCCAAAATGATAATAATTTGTGAGCAAGCGATGAGTCCAATCCGGTGTGCCAGTGCCTAGACCGCATGTGCTAACCCGTTGTATGATCAAGATCGGTTTCCATTCCTTCCCACCACACGCACCACGCTGCGAATTGCACCCGTGTCAACGGCTGGTTCAGCCCACGCGCAGCGGGTTTAATTATGCGTGTTCAGGGGTATCTTTTGTGATCTGCACCACTCTGGGAGAAAGAAGGCGCGCCGCATGGCGAAATGGATCGCGTTTTGGGTGCTAGGCATCATCTGGGGATCATCGTTTTTGCTGATTCGCGTGGGCGTGGAAGAACTCAGCCCGTTTCAATTGGTCTTTATTCGCACGCTGATCGCCGCCGTGGGCTTGAATCTGGTGCTGCTGGCGCGCGGCAAACATCTGCCGTTTAATCGGCGCGCGCTGCTGCCGCTGCTGATCATCGGCGTGGGCAACACCGCGATCCCGTTCGCGTTGATCACGTGGGGCGAGCAAACCGTGACCAGCAGCGTAGCGGCGGTGCTGCAATCGGTGGCAACGCTGTTCACGGCGGTGGTGGCGCACTTTGTGTTTGCCGATGAACGCTTGACGCTCCAGAAGATCATCGGCTTGATCGTCGGCTTCGCGGGCGTCGCCGTGATCACGTTGGTCGGCAGCGGCGCGCAAGGCTTCAGCGTGGAAGTGGTGGGCGCGCTGGCGATTGTGCTGGCGTCGGTGTTCTACGCCGTGTTCACCACCTACAGCCGCGTGCAGATCAAGAACCGGTTCGAGCCGATGATGGTCTCGGCGGGCGCGATGACGTTCGCCGCGATCGTTTCCGGCATCGCCATGATCGCCGCGCCCTTCCTCAACGGACAAGCGCCCACGCCGCTCGATCAAGTCAGCAGCGATGCGCTGATCGCGGTGGTGCTGCTCGGCTTGCTTAACACGTTCATCGCCTACACGCTGTTCTACTGGATCGTGCAGAAACTTGGCGCGGCGCGTTCAGCCATGGTCACGTATATTGTGCCGGGCGTGGGCGTGGTGTTAGGCGCGCTGGTGTTGGGCGAACCGATCACGGCTGGTTTGATCGTCGGCGCGCTGTTGATTCTGGCGGGCATTGCGGTGGTCAACGTGCGCTTGGGCGGTGTGTTCCGTCAGCGCGCGCCCGTCGGCGCCGGGGATTAGGCGCTGTTTGCAACTACGACCCCCTCCCACGTTAGCTTGCGCTTGCCGTAGGCAACATTCAGAAGAGGGGTTGGCAAACAAAGTTTGCACGGGGTGGGGTCGGGTTTGTAGCCCCCAACAACAAACAGGGACATTCCCATTTGCAGGAATGCCCCTGTCTAAAACTTGCTTTATTCAGTTGAGGCTGTGCTTAACGATAAGGATACTGATCATCACGGCGCGGACGGTGCGGTTGTGGACGCACCGGCACAGGCACAGGCACGCGCGCAGGTTTAGGCGGTTGCGGATACAACATGCGACCGATGTCATCGATCAACCCACGAAGCCGTTTGCCCAACTCATCTTCCCAAGTGCGCTTTTGCTCAGCCACGTCCGGTTTTTCCTTTCCTGTCACCTACAACGTGCTTTCAAAGCGGATATTTAGACAAAAAAACCCCTTACATCCGCTGAATAACGGCGCAAGAGGCTGACAATGTTTCGCAACGGTGTGGACCTAAAGGGATTCGAACCCTTGACCTCTTCAATGCCATTGAAGCGCTCTCCCAGCTGAGCTATAGGCCCGTATGATGTTGTCGCGTGCATTGTAGCCGCGTGTGCGGCGTCATGTCAATACCAAGCATAACCCGATTTTTAATTCTTGGGTATAGGGCTTAACGCTTTTCTAACGAGTGCGCCCGAAAATGCCCCACCTGACCTACCCTTCCCGCGTGAATGAGGCTACAATGCGGGCGGTTTGTCCATAGCACAAGAATATCAGCGATATAACCACATAAGGACACAGGCGCATCAATCATGTTCATGCTTTCACGTAACGCCCAGTCAGCCCGGCGCGCGTTGGAACACTACCGCACCGCCCTAAGCGCCGCCCCGTTGATCACACTTGGCGCGATCCACACGCTGACACTAGGCGAGCGTCATCTGCACTGGTGCGCCGCGAAGCCCGCTGATAACCTGCATGTGTTCGCCAACGGCGTCGTACTCGGCAAACTCGATTTTAATGAAGCCAACCAATTGATGCCCATCCAGCACGAAGGCGCGTCCGTGCCGACGGAACTGCACCCGCTGTTGCTGTCCACGCGCATCGTGCAGCACGGCGCTAACCTGATCATCACGCCGAATCAGGTCACGCATGTGTACATAGCCGCCGATCACGACGCTGCCGCCGACAGTCAGTTGGTGCTGGCAGCCAGCATCGGTGTGCAGCCCGATCTCATGCGGATCGCCATTATGAGCAGCGCGGGTTACTTGCCCGGCAACCTGACTTTGTTTGCTGAAATTCAGAAAATCCCGCTTGTACATGCTTATGCCACGCAGACGAAAACCTTCACGCAAACGCAGACCCTCACGCTGCAACCGAACGACGACGACGCTATGATCGCGCGTTTAGTCGAAATCGCGCCGCATGTGCCGAGTGTTTTGGGCATGACCGGTGGCTATGACAGCCGCTTCATCTTAGGTTGCTTGCTGAAAGCGGGTGTGCGCCCACGCTTGCTGCACCTGCAAAGCGACGAACAAACCGTCGTCATTCAGTTGGCGGAGCAATTAGGACTTGATCTCGATGTGGTCGAACCGCTGCCGTCCATCGAACCCGATCTCCACACCCTGATGAACGATGGCATGATCTACATGCGCGGCGGCAATTTCAACCGTATGCGCGCTGGTTTAAGCCGCGATCAGGTTTGTTACAATGGCTTGGCGATTTCGTCCGCCATCAAAGACATGATGCGAACCGCGTGGAAAGTGCCGTTTATGCGCGGTGATATTCATCAACGCTTGATTCGCTTCGGCATTATCGGCAAAAGCACCCCTGCCAGCGTAACACTGCGTACGCCTGTCACCCGCGAAGCGGTGGAAGCCTTGCTCTATCAGCATCTTACCCACCCTCAGCAGTTGCTAGTCGAGTTGCGCACGTCGAAACAATGGGGAAACTGGTACTATTATCTGAATCGCGGTGTGCGCTGGGCTTACACAGCCTTAAGCGATATAAGCTTTTACACCTATTCCGTTTTTCTCGGCGCGGATTTACCCACGGTCATGCTTGGTTTAACCAGCCCGGCATGGGGCAACTTCCGCCACGAACGCGCACGCGCCCTTAATCACCGCCTGCTGCCTGATCTGCACGTCAATTATCTCGATGGGCTGCCGGTCACGACCCAACCGGGCATCAAGCGTGCCTACGATATGTTCGCTTATGAATACCTCAAGCGCTTTCAAATGCGCCAGCGCCTGCGCCGTGAGTACAAAGATCAAGCGCAAACGGCGGGCGAACTACTCAAGCACATTCCTGAAAGCGGCGCATCCTTCGCCCAATTCTATAACGCGCCGCTGCAACAGGTGATCACGAGTGACGCCATGCTTTCCGAAAAGCGCGCCGCCATCACCCTGCATTACGTTCTCGACTTTCTCGACCAAGCATCAGCATGATCCGATGCTTTACTGACAAATTGTTAACGAAATTCTTTTATTCGCCTGCTACACTGAGCCTAGTTTGACCATAGTGTAGGGGCGTTTTGGATGTGAAGCGTCGTTAAGGAGTGAAGTGTGACCGATTCAACCCACGTGCATGACGAAAACGAACACATGGATGCCGTGCCGCCTAACGTCAACACGCCGGAGACGCCCCCCGAACCAGCGGACGCCGGGCTGTTTGTGAGCAAAACCGAGTTTGACGCTGCGCAGGCGCAAGCCACGCAGTACCTTGAGAGTTGGAAGCGCGAACGCGCCGACTTCGACAATTACAAGCGCCGCATCGAGCGCGAACGTAAGACCGAGCGCGAACATGCCGCTGTTGAAACGCTGCTGGCGCTCATCCCCGTGATCGATGATTTCGAGCGCGCCATGCAGAACGTGCCAGCCGACATCAACGGGAATCCGTGGGTCAACGGCGTGGGCATGATGCTCAAAAAGCTGCACAAACTGTTAGACGAGCAGCGCGTCACCCTGATCGACCCGACGGGTGCGCCCTTCGATCCCAATCTGCATGAAGCCATCGGCATTGACGCCGACACCGAAGCCGACAGCGGCACGGTCACGGTGACGATGCAAAAGGGTTATCTGCTGGGGGATCGCGTGCTGCGCCCCGCTTTAGTGCGCGTGGCGGGTTAAACGCCACCCACAACCCAATCATTCACATTCTAGAGGAGCAAAGTCAGTCATGAGTAGAATTATCGGTATCGATCTCGGCACGACCAATTCCGTCGTCGCGGTCATGGAAGGCGGCGAACCCGTCGTCATTCCGTCGTCAGAAGGCGGACGCTTAATTCCGTCGGTGGTGGCACTCAACCCGAAGAATAACGAGCGTCTGGTGGGCAAGATCGCCCGCAATCAGGCGGTCGTCAACCCGGAAAACACGATCTTCTCGGTCAAGCGCTTCATGGGACGCAAGTTCAGTGATGAGCAAGTGCAGCGCGCTCTGAAGTTCGTGCCGTACAAGGTCAGCGCTGCGCCCAATGGCGATGTGCGCGTGCATATGGGTGATCGTGATTACAGCCCGCCGGAAATCAGCGCGATGGTGCTGCAAAAGATCAAAGCCGACGCTGAAGCGTATCTCGGTGAAACCGTCACGCAAGCCGTGATCACGGTTCCCGCTTATTTCAACGACGCGCAACGTAACGCCACCAAAGACGCGGGCAAGATCGCGGGCTTGGAAGTGCTGCGCATCATCAACGAACCGACCGCGTCCAGCTTGGCTTATGGCATGGGCGAGAAGAAAAGCGGCATCATCGCCGTGTATGACCTCGGCGGCGGCACCTTCGATATTTCCATCCTCGACGTGAGCGATGGCGTGTTTGAAGTGCGCAGCACCAACGGCGACACCTATCTCGGCGGCGACGACTTCGATCAGGTGATCATCGACTGGATCGCGGACGAGTTTAAGAAGGAAAACGGCATCGATCTGCGCAGCGACCGCCAAGCGCGTCAGCGTTTGACCGAAGCGGCGGAAAAAGCCAAGATCGAGCTGTCCAGCACGCTGAACGCCGACATTAACCTGCCGTTTGTCACGGCGGATGCGTCGGGTCCCAAGCATCTGAATCTCACGCTCACGCGCGCCAAGATGGAAAGCATGGTCAACAGCTTGATCGAGCGCAGCATCGAGCCGTGCCGCTTGGCGTTGAAAGACGCGGGCTTGTCGGTCAACGACATTGACACCGTGATCCTCGTCGGCGGCATGACCCGTATGCCCGCCGTCGCGGAAGCGGTCAAGAAGTTCTTCGGCAAAGAGCCGAGCAAGGGCGTGAATCCCGATGAAGTCGTGGCGCTCGGCGCGGCGATTCAGGGTGGCGTGCTGCGCGGCGATGTCAAGGACATTCTGCTGCTCGACGTGACGCCCCTCTCGCTCGGCGTGGAAACACTCGGCGGCGTGGCGACACCCATGATCGAGCGCAACACGACGATCCCGACCAAGAAATCGCAGGTGTATTCGACCGCTGCCGATAATCAGACGCAGGTCGAAATCCATGTGGTGCAGGGTGAGCGCCCGATGGCGGCGGATAACAAGTCGCTTGGTCGCTTCATTCTCGATGGCATTCCGCCGTCACCGCGCGGCGTGCCGCAGATCGAAGTCACGTTTGACATCGACGCTAACGGCATCCTCAACGTGAGCGCGCGCGACAAAGCCACCGGACGCGAACAGAAGATCACGATCACCGCGTCGAGCGGCTTAAGCGACGCCGAGATCGAAAAGATGGTGAAGGAAGCGCAGGCGCACGAAGCCGAAGACAAGCAGCGCCGCGAACAAGCCGAGATCACCAATCAGGCGGAAAGCACGATCTTCACCGCCGAGAAATTCATCCGTGATTTCAGCGATAAGCTGCCGGAAGACGCCAAGACGCAAACGCAAGAACTGATCGACGCGGTGCGTGCGGCGCAAGAAGCGCAAGATGTGGAAAAGGTGCGCGCGGCGGTCGATGCGCTCAACCAGCACATTCAGACGCTCGGCGGACGCATGTACGAGCAGGGCGATCCGGCGGCGGCAGGTGCAGCGGGCGCGCCCGGCGCGGATGGTTCCGCCAACGGCGCGAGCAATAAGGGTAAAGACGGCGAAGACGTGGTCGACGCCGAATACACCGAAGCGTAATGCACGGTTCATAAGCATCACGAGGGGCGACTCACCAGCGCGCAACGCGCCGAGTCGCCCCTCTGTTCGTTGGTTGTGTCACCAGTTTAAGGGCGCTTGTATGGAACGCTATAGCCTGCGCGACGCGCAAGATCATTTAGAGCAGTTGATCGCTGACGCGCAAAGCGGTAAAACGGTGCTGATCGTGGATGAAAATGCCCATGTTGTGCAGCTTGTGCCGTTAAAAACCCGCGCTCCGCGCAAGGCGGGCAGCGCACGCGGACAGATTACCATGTCGCCCGACTTTGACACACCGCTAACCGATTTTGCCGCATCTATGCCGCAGTCTGATGCTTGAATTTGTAGCGGGCGTCCCCATGATCAAAGGGCGCAATCTCAAGGTGCGGATGATCGCGCAAGCCTATCTTCATGCGGGCGAGTCGATTGAAGCGGTGATCGATCAGTACGGCTTGTCGAAAGCTGAAATTCATGCGGCGTTGGCGTATTATTACGATCATCTCGCTGATTTCGAGCGCGAAGCCCGTGATCTGGCGCCGCTGCTGCAAGCCGCCCAAACCGAAAGTGAGGCGCGCTTGGCACGAATGCGTGCCAACGCTCAGAACACATAAACCCATAGCCACTTACCCCGGGATCGAATGATGGCGCGAGACTACTACGAGATATTAGGCGTCGGGCGCGGCGCTGACAAAGACGAGATCAAGAAAGCCTTCCGCACGCTGGCGCGCGAATGGCATCCCGATGTCAGCAAGCACGCGAACGCCGAAGCCACCTTCAAAGAGATCAACGAAGCGTATGAAGTCCTCTCCGACGACGACAAGCGCGGGCGCTATGATCGCTTCGGTCATGCGGGCGTTGCGGGAGTCGGCGGCGCTGGCGCTGGCGGAGGTCCCGGCTTTGGCGGCTTTGAGGAAATTTTCGAGGAATTTTTCAACACTTTTGGCGGAGCAGCCCGCACCGCCCGCCGCCGCGGAC
>JBGSRB010000163.1:0-3781 GCA_041737735.1 Anaerolineae bacterium
CCGCCCGCGCAGCTTGCCGGTGTGCGCGTGAACGCGCTTGATGCCGCCGATGTGATCGCTCATCTCGACTCGCGCGCGCCCGGTGCGTCGTGGATCGATGAAACGGTTTCGCTGCTCAATGCGGGCGGGTTAGAGGGCTTGAGCATCGAAATGCCCGGCGGCGCACATGGCTGGATCGTCTATCGCAAGTCGCCATTTCAACTGTCGCATGTGGTGCTAGATGCACCCGATGCCGCCACCGCACGCGCTTTGCTGACCGAACTACATACCCTGCATCCGCTGCAAGACACCAAAGTTGAGAATCTTCCGGTTGACCACCCCTTCTGGCGGGTTTATCAAAGCGTCGGTTATGTCGAGACCTTCCGCCGCATCGAGATGCACACCACGCTATAGCAGCACACTCCTTGCGCTCTTGAGAACATCCGTACTATAATCAAATTATCGTTCGCTTATTTTGAAAGCGTATGGATTATGCCTGAGAACAAAACCAAACCCACTGATCAAAATGTGCAAGCCTATCTTGATACCATCGAAGATGAGAAGAAGCGCGCAGACAGCCTGAATTTGATACAAATCATGCGCGAAGTCAGCGGATATGAGCCGCAAATGTGGGGCAGTTCGATGATCGGCTTCGGCAGCTATCGCTATAAATACGCCACTGGTCACAGCGGCGAAACAATGCTGATCGGCTTTGCGCCGCGTAAACAGAACATCACGCTGTATTTGATGGGGTTATATATCGAAACGGATGAACCGGAACAAAGTGCAAGCGCCTTGTTGGATCAACTGGGGAAGTACAAACCCGGTAAAGGTTGCTTATATATTAAGCGGCTGGAAGATGTTGATGTTGACGTACTAAAACAGATTATCGAGCGTTCAACAGCGCAAATTCGCGCGATCTATCCCGATTAAACGTGCTGTGTTGCCCCGTCAACAGGCGCATCATTGTATGCGCCTACCCATCATCTGTCCCCGCTTTATGTCGCTTGGAATGTTGCCCCTGTGCATTCTACTTAGAATGTGTGTTATAATGCGCCATGGGGTTATTGCATCCAAAAAATTAACGCTTATTTATAACCTGTAAATTTAACGGTATTTCAGCAGAAAGGAAGCAGGCTTATCAAACTTGGTAAGCCAATCATAACCCCTATGGCAAAGTCAAAACCTAAGCTTCGTATAGTCCCTCTCGGTGGTTGCGGCGAAATTGGCAAGAACATGACCGTGATCGAGGTTGGGAACGATGCGATCATCATTGACACGGGCGTGATGTTCCCCGCGAACGATATGCTCGGCGTGGATTTGATTATCCCCGATTTTCGCTATCTCACCGACCGTAAAGACCTGAAGATTCACGGCATTCTGTATACGCACGGTCACGAAGATCACACCGGTGCGGTCAGTTATGTGGTCAACGCGCTGCCTAATGTGCCGCTGTACGCCACCCCCATGACCGCCGCCTTGCTTGAAGTCAAGCTGCGCGATGCGCGGCTGCGCGACACTACCACCCTGAATGTCTTTAAGCCGGGCGACTCGATGCAGGTGGGTCCCTTCAAGGTCGAAAGTTACCACGTTACGCACAGCATTCCGGATTGCGTCGGCTACGGCATCACCACGCCGCACGGCTTGATCGTCCACAGCGGCGATTACAAGTTCGACAATACGCCGATTGATGGGAAGCGCAGCGATTTCGCCAAAATGGCGGAATTTTCGCAGCGCGGTGTGCTTCTGTTGATGGGTGACAGCACCAACGCCGAGCGCCCCGGTTGGACGAAATCCGAAGCGATGGTCAGCGCGGCGTTCGATGATATTTTCGGCAAGGCGCAAGGGCGCATCATCGTGGCGACCTTCGCATCGCACATTTCGCGCGTGCAGCAAGTGGCTGATCTCGCCAAGAAATACAAGCGCAAGCTGGCGATTGCCGGTCACAGTATGACCGAGAACGTCAAAACCGCGCGGCGCATCGGCATCCTCAAGATCGACGATAATTTCATGGTCGATCTGAGCAAGATCAACAGCTTGCAGCCGCACGAAGTCGTGATCATGGCGACGGGTTCGCAGGGTGAACCTTCGGCGGTCTTGGGGCGCTTAGCCACCGGACAGCATCGCCAATTGGATGTGCTGCAAGGCGATACGATTGTCCTGTCGGCGCACGCCATCCCCGGTAACGAGGAAACCGTCAGCCGCACGATCAATAAGCTGTTCCAGCGCGGCGCGGAAGTGATCTACGATCCGATTGCGCCCGTGCATGTGTCGGGACACGCCTGTCAAGAGGAAATGAAACTCTTGATGACGCTGCTCAATCCTAAGTATTTCATCCCTGTGCATGGCGAACTGCGCCACCTGCGCGCCAATGCCAAACTCGCGCAGCAGATGGGCATTCCCGAAAAGAATATCGTCGTGGTCGAAAACGGCACGGTGGTTGAGGTCGATAAAGCGGGCATCCGTACGGGTGAGCGCGTGCCGGGCGGCTATGTGTTCGTGGATGGCAGCGGCGTGGGTGACATCGGGCGCGCGGTGATGAAAGACCGCGAAATTCTGGCGCGCGATGGCTTCCTGATGGTGGTTGCCACCGTGGACAGCGAGACGGGAGACCTGATCGGTGAGCCGGAGATTATCTCGCGCGGGTTCGTCTATCTGCGCGACGCCAACACCCTGATCAACCAGATCAAAGCGACGACGACGCAAACGCTGATCTCGATGCGCCAGAGTCGCAATGGCAAGCGGCGCGAACGCCTACAAGACTCGCTGGCGAAGATGCTCTACAACGAGACTAAGCGGCGTCCGATGGTGTTCACAGTGATCAACGAAGCCCGCGATTAGGTAAAACGCTAGGGGCGATCTGATGAGGGTCGCCCTTTAAATTAAATCTAACATATGGAACATAGAGTTCTAAATTACAACAGACGTCCCTAATAAAATCAAGCTAAGAATAATTAACGTCAATAGAATCGACGCGACAGACAACCTACGCGCTTTCTTTTGGTTGATTATCTCGGTTTTTTGGATGGCACCATCGATAAATTTATCAGCGTCATTATGGTCATAATTTCCTACATAGTCGGCAATAAGTTGATTTAGATAATCATTCTCATCCGAATTGTGGAAAAGATATTTTTTAAGTAATGACTCATAACTATATTTTTCTTTTGGCATAGGTCCTGGAACAAGTGACCATTTAGCTGGTAAAGTAATAATCAGAACTTGTACTACAAGCATAACATATAGAAAGAGAGTCACTAACATACCCACCCAAAACAGATCTGGCGGACTATCTATAACAAAACTCAAGAAAAGCCCTGAAATTATCCCGAAAAAAGCGCTCGATAATCTGAAAATTTCTCTCGCCTTATCGTCAAGAACATCACCCGCTCTTTGTTGAAACTCAAGTTGGTTTTTGAGCATTTCAATTAGCTCACGTTTCCGCGTAGGATTATGATATACTTGCTCGTGATTGTTCATATATTTCCCTCTATCAGATGAGATTTATAAATGTCCAAGAATAAACCAGTGCAAAAGCCAAATTCACAGCAGTCTCCAAATTTAAAACCTGATTCACCACCACCGCCAAAGGTAAATTCTTCAACTTATGATGCAACCAAGTCTTATGATGACAATAAATCAGGGGGGAAAGATAAGAAAAAGTGAACTATATGTCTGACGTTTTAATCAGATTTTACTATGAATTACCCAACGCCCCAAAATCATCCCGCAGACGCGGATACAATCCCACAAACTGATCATACAATCCGGCATAACGCGCGGCGTTTTCTGCGTTCGGTTC
>JBGSRB010000168.1:0-9693 GCA_041737735.1 Anaerolineae bacterium
ATCCGCGCGGCGGCGCTGCTGGCAAACACAGGCGATCCGATTCGCGTTCGCATCATCGGCGGGGGCAGTGAACGCGCCGCGCTGGAAACGTTAGCGCGCGAACTTGGCATCGCGGATCGGGTGACGTTCGTCGATCAAATGCCATCGGTGGAAATGCCGGCGCAGTATCACACGTTTGATGTGCTGGCGGTGCCTTCGCGCACGCTGCCCAACTGGAAAGAACAGTTTGGTCCGCGTGCGACCGTCGAAGCGATGGCAAGCGGCGTCCCCGTGATCGGCGCGCATAGTGGCGCGATCCCTGATGTGATCGCGGACGCGGGCTTGATCTTTCCCGAAGGCGACGTTAACGCGCTGGCAGACACGATCCGCCGCTTGCAGCACGACGCCGCACTCTACACCGATTATGCTGAACGCGGGCGCGGGCGGGCGTTGGCGCTGTATACGCATGAGCGCGTCGCGGCGCTGACAGTCGATATTTATCGGGCGCTGCTCGAACCAGCGATCACGCCTGCTTGAGCTTCTGCGCGATCTCCGCCAGCAGCGCGATCAATTTAGCGCGTTGATCATCATCAACCAGTGGCGCTAGCGGCACATTCGGGCGCTTATCCGCGCGATCATCGGGGAATGGCGCGGGCGCGAAAACTTCGAGTTGGCGCAGCAGGCTTAAGCGCACAGCGTCGTCATCATAGGGTGGAAAATCGCGGAAATAGCCGATTGGCACTTCGACGGCGGGCGTGGTGGGGAAGGCGCGCACCGAAAACAGCGTGACGCCGCCGACGCCGATCCACAGGTTAGCGTGAAATGCGGGCTGTGCCTTGCCGCTGAAGGTGAGCGCGTCGGTGTGTTCGCGCGCCCACAGGAACAACTCGAGCGCGGCAATGGTGCTGGCGCGCATGTCGTTGTACTGTTCCAGATATTTGAAAAAGTTTTCCGTGTTGGGCGTGGGTGCATATTTCGCAGGCGGTGTGCTGGCAGGTGTGGCGCTGGAACTTTTCCACACTTTGCCAAGCGCATCCTTCAAACGGCGGATCGCGCTCGTGGGGCGCTTGCGATAATCAATATACTGGCGGTTGATCATGTACAGTGGCAGCGGCGCATCGTCGATCCGCATAAACAGGATCGGCTTACCCTGTTCGAGCGCCATCAACACTTCGCGCTCGACCCATTCCGACGCGCGCGCCTGTTCCGACATGACGACGATCATCGCGCGGCACGCGCCGATGGCTTTTTCGATCTCGCGCACCCACGACCATCCATCGGGGATCGACTCGACATCGACCCAACAGGGAAACCCCGCTTCCTTAAGCTGTTCGGCAAGGTCAAGCACCAGTGTGCGGTCGTGCGAGCTGTGGCTGATAAATACGTCGGTCATGCGATTGATCTCAATCGGGCAAGCATCATCTAATCTGCTGATTATTCCACAGATTGCCCGAATCGCGCAGGGATGATCTGCGCGCCTGCGTTATAATCGATTCTCAGAGTGGCGTACGCACGAGGATGCAGCATGATCAGCTACATGACTTCGCTTGACGGCATCACCGCCGATCATCTGCGCGGCGGGTTTTTTGTCGGGTGGGCGCGCCCGCTGACGCCACTCACACATTTACGTATGCTGCACGGTAGTGCTTATGTGGTGCTGGCGCTCGATGAAGCCAGCGATCAGGTGGTGGGCTACATCACTGCGCTGACCGATGGCGTCTTAGCCGTGTTCATTTCCAACATCGAGGTGCTGCCCGCTTATAAGGGGCAGGGCATCGGCACGGAACTCATGCGGCGCTTGCTTGAACAAGTCGCGCATCTGCCCAACATCGATCTGATGTGCGATGAGGATGTCAAACCCTTTTACGCGCGCTTGGGCATGATCCCGCTTGGGGGCATGGCGCTGCGCCGTTTTGACATCAACATCAACAAGGACGAAGAAACGTTATGACCGCGCTGACCAACTTTGGGGCGATTTTCGCCTTCGCCATCGATCTCGAAACTCAGTTAGGCGCTTACTATCAAGCCGCCGGCTTGAGCGATCTCGCTGCTGCCGCCGACAAACGCCGCACCAACTTGGAGCGTGTGCGCCGTGAGAACATCACCGAGATCAAACTCGAACCGATTGACGATCTCGACGCGGATGATTTCACGTTCGACCTGACCGACTCGTCACCCGAAGGGCTGCGCGCCGCCGCCGCCACCGCCGCGCGCTTTTACGACTCCGCCGCGCCTAAGCTCAATGTGCGTGAGGCGCAGCGTGCGCTTGAACGGTGCGCCAAACAGCATCACGCGGCGTTATAACGTTTCGACGTTTCGCGTTATAGTTATGCCATCGCTTCAGATGCTTATTGGGCAAACATCCTTATGGACCTTACAGCGAATCAATTTGAACAAGCCGCCGTGATCGCGCTGGACGACATCACGCTGCAAACCGCGCTTGAACGCGCCACCAGCAAGGTCGATGGTCGCCGCCGCGATGTGATGGGCGAACTCGAACACGCCGAGCAGTTGCGCCAGCAGGGGCGTGCGTCACGCCTGCGCGCGCTGCATGATCTGCCCGAACTGCTCGAACAAATGGAAGCCAATGTGACCGCCAACGGCGGACACGTCCTCTGGGCAGCCGACGCCGCCGAAGCCAACCAGCACATTCTGGAAATTTGCGCGCGCCACAACCTCAAGCGCGGCGTTAAGTCTAAAAGCATGGCGACCGAAGAAATCAACCTGCATGAGGCGCTCAACGCGCACGGCATCGAAGTGGTCGAAACCGACTTGGGCGAATACATTGTGCAGATCGATGGCGATCATCCCAGTCACATCATCATGCCCGTGATGCACAAGACGCGCGAACAAATCCGCGATTTATTCGTGGATAAACTCGCCATGCCTTACACCGAACTCGCCGCCGACATGACCGCGTTCATTCGCGGGCATCTGCGGCAGGAATACATCGCCGCCGATTTTGGTATGAGCGGCGGCAACTTCATGATCGCGGAGACGGGGACGGTCGTGATCGTCACCAACGAAGGCAACGGACGCCTCTCGACCAGCATTCCGCCTGTGCATATCGCGGTCGTCGGCATCGAGAAGGTGATCCCGACGTGGGAAGACTTTGCCACGCTGGTGCAGTTGCTCACACGCAGCGGCACGGGGCAGCGCTTGAGCGTGTACGTCAACGGTTTTTCGGGTCCTGCGCGCGCGGGCGAACCCGACGGGCCCGAACATCTCTACCTGATCCTGCTCGATAACGGGCGCAGCGACATTTACACCAGCGAATACACCGAAGCGCTGGCGTGCATCCGCTGCGGCGCTTGTTTGAACGCCTGCCCGGTGTATCAGAATGTGGGCGGTCATAGCTACGGTTGGGTGTATCCGGGTCCAATCGGCGCGATTATCACGCCGCTGCTCAAGGGCAAAGAGAATGCCGCGCCGCTGCCGTTCGCGTCGAGTTTGTGCGGCGCGTGTAAGTCAGCGTGTCCGGTGGATATCAACATACCCGATATGCTGTTGAGCCTGCGTCGCGACTTGCAGCATGTGCAAGACCCGATCTGGCAGGTGGGCATGAAGGCATATCAGTTTGGCTTTAGTCATCCGTTGTTGTATGAATTGGGCGGCAAGGCGGCAAGCTTGGCGTCGAATGTGGCGGGCAGCATCGGCGCGGAAGCCAACATCAGCGCGCGTGATCTCAACCTGCCGTATCCGCTGAACGGGTGGACGCAAAACCGTGACTTTCCGCCTTTTGCTGAGCAGAGTTTCCGTGATTGGTGGCGTCAGCATCGCAGCGGGAAAGGTTAACTCTATGTCCACACGCGATCAACTACTCAGTAAACTGCGCGCCGCGCGTCGTCCCTTCGATGATGCGCCGCCGCGTCCGCATAATTACCTGCCCGTCACGCTGCAAGACGACACTTCGTCCGCTGCCCTCTTGGAGCGCTTTACACGAGAAGTGACCAGTCTGCAAGGCGCGGTGCATGTGACCAGCGGTGACGACGCCGCGCGCACAGCCGTGATCGATCTGCTGGCGCAGCACAAGGCGACGCGCGTTATCGCGTGGGATTTTGAGCATATTCCCGTTGAGGGTTTGGCGAGCGCCATCAGTGACGCGAACATCGAGATCATTCACCCGGAAACGCGCGATGATATGCGTCTGGAACGGCTGACCGCCGCTGAAGGCGCGCAGGTCAGTATTACGGGCGCGGATGCCGCCGCCGCCACCACTGGCACGCTGATCTTCACCACCGCGCCCGGTCGCGGACGCATTCCGACGATTCTCGCGCCCGTGCATATCGCCGTGATCACGCTCGATCAACTGGTTACGCGCGTTGAAGACTGGATCAAAACGCTGCGCGCCGACGACCTGCACACCGTGCGCGAGCGCGCCAATTTCTGCTTTGTGTCGGGTCCCAGTCGCACGGGTGACATCGAGATGGAACTCATTCTCGGCGTGCATGGACCCGGTGTGCTCCATGTGATTGTTAAGACTTAAAGACTCTACTGTTAGATGCGTTATCATCGGATAGTGCAGCCTATCCCATAAGGAATCAACATGAGCGATCTAACCGGGTTATTCAAATTTGCTACCAACACCGAAACAGTTACAGCAGGCACAGTGGTGTTTCGGCAGGGCGAGATTGATGATTACATGTATATCGTTAAAAACGGCGAGTTGGAAATTCATGTCAATGATGCTGTCGTTGAAATTGCCAGTACCGGGATAGTCATCGGTGAGATGGGTTTAATCGACCATTCACCGCACAGCGCGACTGTGATCGCTAAAACGGATGCCGAATTGATCCGGATTAGTCAAGAACGCTTCCTGTTCATGGTGCAGGAAACACCGAATTTTGCGCTGCAAGTGATGCACATCATGGCGGAACGCCTGCGCCGTAACACGCAGCGTGCGTAAGGCTGGGGACATGTCGAACGAAGTCGACTACCTCTACCTGACCACCATCGGACGCACAACCGGCTTGCCGCGCCAGATCGAAATCTGGTTTGTCGAGCATGAAGGCGCGTATTATCTGGTGTCGGGCGGGCGCGAGCAAGCCAACTGGGTGCAGAATATCAAGGCGAATCCGGCGATTGAGATTCGCATCGGCACGCGCGAAGCACCAATGATGTCCGGCAGCGGGCGCATTATCGAGCGCGACGCCGAACCGGAACTCGCCGCCGCTGTCGCCGCCAAAATGGACGCGAAATATGACTGGAGCGATGGCTTGATCGTCGAACTCAAGCCCGACAGTGCGTGAAACAAAACGGCGCTGATCATGTGATCAGCGCCGTTTTAAGGTGTGTGCAATCGGTCGTGCTTACGTCAGGCGCGTATAGAACTCGACGATGAGCTGCTCTTGCACCGGAATTGGCAGTTCTTCGCGTTCAGGAATACGTATGAACGTCGCGGTGAAAGCGTTCTTGTCCACTTCGATGTAATTCAGGTTGTAGGCGACACCTTCCATCGCTTCCAACACATGCTCGTTGCGGCGCATCCGCTCACTCACGCTGATCGCCATGCCCGGCACCACTTGGAACGAGGGCAGGTCAACCTTCGCCCCATCAACATTGATGTGTCCGTGCTTGACGAATTGGCGCGCTGCCCAGATCGTCGGGGCAAAGCCCGAACGATAGACCAGATTATCCAAGCGCCGTTCCAGCAGCTTGAGCAGGTTTTCGCCCGTGTTGCCGGGCATCTGGCGCGCTTGCATGTAGTAGCGGCGCAGTTGCCCTTCGCGGATGTTGAACATAAACGACAGCTTTTGTTTTTCGTTCAACTGTAAGCCGTAGTCGCTGCGACGACCGCTGCGATACTGCTTCTCTTTGCCGTGATCGCCGGGCGGATACGGGCGCTTTTCCAAAATTTGCTGATATTTCGCGCGCGGAATCAGCACTTCGCCGAAGCGCCGCTGAATCCTCGCTTTAGGTCCGTGATACGATGCCATTCAACGCCTCTTTTTTGCGCTTATCTTCGTTACAAAAGTGGGATTGAGTTTAGCAGAGTTACATCTGATTACTAGGGCGGGTTTGCGCCTAGCGTCTGCGCGCCTTTGCGTTATGATTTTTAGCGGATATGTGCTGGCGCATCCGCCAGCCTTGTGACTTAGAGGCTTTGACCGATCATGACGCAACCTAATCACCTCACCACTTCGATTGACCGCCGCGACAGCCGCAGCATCAAATGGACGATGTATGCGCCCGATGTGCTGCCCTTATGGGTGGCAGACATGGATTTTCGCGCGTGCGAAACCGTCGTCAATGCGCTGCACGAGCGCATCGATCATGGCGTGTTCGGCTATCAAGGTAATTCGCCCGAACTGCGCGCCGTGCTGGTCGAACGGCTGGCGCGCCGCCACAACATGACCGTTACGCCGGAACAGATTCTGTTCCTGCCCGGTTTGGTGCTGGCGCTTAATCTCGCGGTGCTGAGCTTTACGCAGCCCGGTGACGCCGTGCTGACGCTCACGCCCGTGTATCCGCCCTTTTTGAATGCCCCCAAACACGGACGCGACTTGATCACCGTGCCGCTGGCGGTTGCCACCGATGGATCACGCTTGCATTACACCATCGACTTCGACGCGCTCGAAGCCGCCGTCACGCCGCGCACGCGCTTATTCCTGCTGTGCAACCCGCATAATCCGGTGGGGCGGGTGTTCACCCGCGCTGAACTCGAACAGATCGCGGATTTTTGCCAGCGCCATGATCTGATCATCGTGAGCGACGAAATTCACTGCGATCTGCTGCTCGAACCCGACGCGCATCATATCTCGATTGCGGCGCTGGCGCCCGAAGTCGCGCAGCGCACCGTCACGCTGCTGTCACCGAGTAAGACGTTCAACATCCCCGGCTTAGGGTTGGGTTTTGCCGTGTTCCACAATGCTGATCTGCTCACTCAATTGCAGATGGCGTCGTATAATCTGGGCGCGTTCGTCAACACGATGGGGTATGCGGCGGCGCTGGCGGCGTATACGCAGGCGGATGCGTGGCTGGCATCGACGCTCGATTATCTGCGTGAGAACCGTGATTTCGTCAGTGCTTATGCTGCCGAGCATCTGCCCGGCTTCCCCATTACCCATCCCGAAGGAACCTATCTCGCGTGGCTGGATTGTCGCACGCTCGAAGTGGACGCGCCCGCCACATTTTTGCTCGAACAGGCGCGTGTCGCGGTCAATGAGGGCGCGACTTTTGGCGCGGGTGGTGAAGGCTTCGTGCGGATCAATTTCGCGTGTCCGCGTGAAACGCTGACCGCCGCCCTTGATCAGATGCGTGCGGCGATTGTCGGCTTCCGCACCGTGAGTGAAGGTTAACCCACCCATGACGACCACCCACACCATCACGCTGCTGATCGATGACGAAACGCGCACGCTCGATGTTCCCGATGGTGCGAATCTGCGCCGCACGCTGCTCGAAGCGGGCTTAAGCCCCTACACCGCCATCACCCGTGTGACCAATTGCGGCGGGCGCGGCATCTGCGCGACCTGCGGCGTCGTGTTTGAAGCGGGCGAACCCGAACCAGAAAACTGGCACGATAAACTGGCGGCGCGCTTTGGTTATCCGCGCTTGAGCTGTCAGATCACCGTGCGTGCGGATATGACCGTGCGTATTCTCACCGATAAGCTGATCTGGGGGCGGCGCGATCCGTCGCGGCGTTACTATACTGATTAATCCAGACGAGTTTAGCCGTCGCGCGCAACTGAACCCAACCGCGCGCGTATAATGCGGTAGACTGATGTCTAATTGCGCGTGGGGGCAGGGCTGACAATAAGCATCAATCCCGCCCCTACATTAGGTCGCGCGCAGATAGAAACTAACCGATCAAGCGAAAGGGCGCATAGTGAGGCAATTCTTGCTGACAATGGCGCTGGTAGCGGTGCTGCTGGCGGGCTGCGCGAACGAACCCACGACTGAAACGATCACCGATCCGCTGGCGCTGGTCGCCGAATCAGCGGCACTGCTCCGCGCGGCGGATACCTTCCGCATCGACGTGATCCAAGAAGGGCCCGATTATCAACTCGGCACGGCTTACGGATCGGTGGTCTTTCGCCGTGCCAGCGCGCAGTACGTCGCGCCCGGGGTGATGCAGGCGAAAGTCCGCGTGATCGCGTTCGGCTTGCCGATTGAGGTCGATGTGTTCGCGCGCGGCGCGGAACAATGGTATCGCGCCGTGTGGACAAACGGCGTCTGGCTGAATGAAGCCTTTCAGGAAGGTTTTAATCCGGCGACGCTGATCGCTGAGGACACTGGCATTCAGCAGGCGCTCAGCGCCTTGATCGACCTGACCTACACCGGAACAACCACACTCGAAAGCGGCGCGCAGGTGCATCAGCTTGACGCCATCGCCGACGGTCCCGCTGTGAGCGCGTTACTCGGCGGCTTGATCGAGCCGCTTGGCACGGTCGATGTGCGTGTGTATGTGCAGACCGAGTCGCGCTATCCGGTGCGCTTCGTCGTCACCGAATATGACAGCCCGTTCGTTGAGCCGCCCGCCGAAGGCGAAACCAACGCGCCCGTCGTCTGGATCATCGAGATTTTCGACATCAACGGCGCGCCAGAAGTCGATGATCTGCCCACGCCCGCGCCCAACAACTTGCTTTCGCCGCTGCTCGATGTGCTGGATACCAATGCCATTGAAGCGACCGCCGAAGTGACTGCCGAAGCGACCGCCGAAGCCACCATCGAACCGTCGGAGTCCCCCTAGATGGCGACAGTGACTCCCGCGCCCGTCACCACGCCCACCGAACGCCGCCCCAATCCGTATCTGCTGATCGCGGCGGTGGCGATTCCGGTGTTCGTCGGCTCACTCGACCTCACCATTGTCTCGGCGTTCCTGCCCGAAATCATCGTCAACCTTGAACTGCCCGTCGAAAGCATCATCAACGATGCCGCGTGGGTGGTCACGGGTTATTTGCTGGCATATACCATCAGCATGACCTTCATGGGACGCCTGAGCGACATCATCGGGCGGCGCACGGCGTATGTGCTGTGTCTCGTCGTGTTCGCGCTCGGATCATTCATCGTCGCGGATGTTGACCCGACCGCACGCGGCGGCTTGACTGGCGTGATCTATAACGCTGCCTTTCGCATCAGTGGGCAGCGCCCCGATCCGGCGAGCATCGCGCTGCTGACGATCATCATTGGGCGCGTGGTGCAGGCACTGGGTGCGGGCGCGATTGTGCCGGTCAGTCTGGCGCTGGTGGGCGACTTGTTCCCACCGGACAAGCGCGCTAAGCCGTTGGGTTTGGTCGGTGCGCTCGATACGCTTGGTTGGGTGTTGGGACACCTCTACGGCGGCGTTATGGTGCGCTGGTTTGCTGTCAGTGGTGTGGCGTTCGTCGGCGTATTTCGCGCGCTCGGCTTAAATTGGGATGTCCCCGACTGGCGCGCCTTATTCTGGATCAACCTACCGCTGTCGCTACTCTCGCTGGTGCTGGTGTTCATCGCGCTGCGCGGCGCGCCGCAACAGCGCAGCGGCGGACGCTTCGATCTAACTGGTACTGTGCTGATCAGCGGCGCGCTGACCGCGCTCGTGTTGGGACTTGGCGCGAACATCGAGATCGCGTCAAGCGCCACCCAGTTCAGCGACATCGGCGGGTTGCCGCCTTACGCCGCGCCCGTGCTGCTGTTGTCAGCCGTTTTGTTCGCGCTGTTCGTGTTCGTAGAACTGCGCGTGCGCCAGCCCTTAGTCGATCTGCGCGCGTTCGCGCGGCGCAGCTGGCGCATCGG
>JBGSRB010000288.1:0-3827 GCA_041737735.1 Anaerolineae bacterium
CCCGATCCGGCGTTCGTCGGCGCGCGGGGCGGGTTTGCGCGGCGTGATGGGACGGTTGGCGGCTTTCGGCGCGCGCATCGTGGAAATTCTTATGCACCTGCTGGATCGCGTGATTCCGCCGCCGCAGGAAGGGCGACGCGGTTGGCTTGGATCGCCCTATGCCGTCGGCGTGACCGTGCTGATCCCGATTGTGGTGGTGGGGCTGGTGATCGCTTTCTGGTTGAGCGGCGCGGGCGAATCGACCTTCGATCAATGTGTGACCCGTGCCATGAGCGCGGGCGACACCGCGCGCACCATCGACTCGGCGGATGTGCGCGGCACAGTCGCGGGTTGGAATGCGGTGTTGGCGGTCGTCGATGAATGTGAAGCCATTCGCCCCAACGACGCCGCCATGAGCGCGCTGCGCCGCGAAGGACGCTCAATTCTCGACCGCTTACAGAATGTCGAGCGGCGCAACCCAACCGTGATTTATCCGTTCCCGAACGCGGAACTGACCAACGCGGTGCTGCAAGGCGAAGATTTATACGTGCTGGATGCCAATAATCAGCAGGTGTATCGCGTCACCTTGACCAGCGACGGGTTGGGCGTAGTACAAGGTTCATACACGCCGATCCCGGCGATGCGACGCGGCGGGCGCGTGATCAATTTCGACGTGGGCGACCTGATCGACATCGCGTGGGCGGACATCAGCGCGGGTGTGGCGCAAAGCAACGTGATCACCGGGGTGGATCGCAACGGTGTCGTGATCGCCTGTCCGCCGCGCTTCCTGCAAGACTGCACCGCGCAGCAGCTTCCCGGCAGCGACACGTGGCAGAATCCGGTGGCGATTCAGTTCTGGGAAGGGCGTCTCTACATTCTCGATCCCGATGCCAATCAGATTTGGCGCTACGACCCAACAGGCGGCACCTTCGCGGGAGTGCCGCTGGAATATTTCAGCGGTGTGGGACGCCCCAACATCACCGGCGCGGTCGATTTCGCTATCACCGAAGCGGGTGAAGTTTATCTGCTGCTCGACACAGGCGTGATCGTGCGTTTCCGTGCGGGCGAGGTGCAGCCGTTCGCGTTCACCTTCCCCGACTCGCAGCAGTTGAACGCGCCGATTGCGCTGTTCATGAACACAAATCCGATTGCACAGGGCTTGTTTATCACAGATCGTTCGCAGCGCACCGTTTTTGAAACGACGATGGCAGGCACGTTCATCAACGCTTATCGCGCGGAAGATGAAGGGTTGTTCGCGTCGATCAACAACGTGATCGCGGATAGTAACAATAACGTGATCTACGCCTTGTCGGGCAATACGGTGTTCGCCTTCCCGCGCACACGGTGATCACGCCCGTGCGGACTCTCGATAAGGTGCATACGCCTGCTTCCACTCGTGATCGTGCTGCGCGATGAACTGTTCCGCCTGCTGCACCAGATCGCGCGAACCGATGAACAGCGGACAGCGCTGCTGTAAGCTGTGCGGCTTGATCTGAAGCACATCGCCTATGCCATCGGACGCATAGCCGCCCGCGTTTTGCACAATGAATGCCAGCGCTTGCGCCTCCACCATCAAGCGGATTTTGCCCTGCGGCTGCTGCATATCCCCCGGATAGTAGTAGATGCCGCCGTGCAGCAGGTTGCGATGCACGTCCGACACCATCGAGCCGATGTAGCGCGCGCTCAAGGGGTCGCGGGGCTGTTCGGCGTCCATGCCTTGCAGCCAACGAGTGAGGCGCTGGATGGCAGGCGTCCAACTGCGCTCATAACCTTGATTGCAACTGTAGAATTTGGACTGATCAGGAATGCTCATGTTGGGGTGGCTGAGGAGAAACTCGCCAATCGACGGCTCCAGCGTGAAGCCATGCACGCCCTGCCCCGTGCTGTAGACCATCATCGTGGATGATCCGTAAATGACATAGCCCGCTGCCACCAGTTGATAACCGGGTTGCAGCATGTCCTCCAAGGTGCCGCTGCCGCCGCTGGTGATCTTGCGATGCACCGCGAAGATCGTGCCGACACTCACGTTCACGTCGATGTTGCTCGAACCATCCAGCGGATCGTACAGCAGCACATAGCGCCCCTGACTAAAATGCGGTAGCAACTCGATGATGTCGTCGCGTTCTTCGCTGGCAAGCGCGCAGAGGCGGTCGTTTTTGTCATTGATGCGGAAGATCACATCGTCCGCGAACAGATCGAGCTTCTGCTGGCGTTCGCCATACGGGTTGATGCTGGCTGACGCGCCGATCACGTCGCCCAAGCCCGCGCGATTGGTCTCGCGCGCGATCAGCTTGGCAGCCAGCGCCATATCATTGAGCAAGCCCGTCAGGACACCGGTCGCTTCGGGAAAATAGCGCTGCTGCTCATAAATGTGGTGTTCAATCGTGATCACGTTGGCAAGGTTCATGGTAAAAAATCCTTTTTTATGTGTGAGGCAATGCGCGACGCGATCAGCTAAGTAAGGGGAAAAGTCGCGCGCACTCACACGAAAATTCGCAGCTTCTCGAAATCGCGCTGCAACACGTCGCGCTGATTCGCACTGTACAGCACCACCGCCGGATGATACATCGGCACAATGTGCAGATCACGCCCATCCACGCGCGCGTTCAGCAGCTTACCGTGCAGCGTGCTGATCTTGCCGTTCTTCTCCGGCACATCATACTTTTTCAAGACATAGCTCATGGCGAAGCGCCCCAACGGGACGATCACGGCGGGTTCGATGATCGTCAGCAGGCGATCCACGAATGGGGTGTAAAACGCGATCTCGGCGGGCAGCGGTTCGCGCTTTTCCGGCGGACGATCCAGCAGCAGATTGGTGAGGAACACATCTTCGCGGCGCAGCGCGATCCCGCGCAGCAGCTCATCGAAAATTTCACCCGAAGGACCCACGAACGGCTTACCGCTTTCGGCTTCGCTTCTGCCCGGCGATTCGCCAATGAAGAAGATCGCCGCATCGGGATTACCGTCGCCGATCACCGGATACGATCCACTGGCGATGCGAAATTGATACAGCGGCGAGTCGCTGGCGGCGACGACTTCGGCGCGCACCTGCTTAATAGCGACAGTTTTGCGCTCCAGTGTGACCGAGTCGGCTTTAGGCTTCAGGCGCGTGGTCGGGCTGATCGACTCACGGACAATCTCTGCCAGCCGTTCGACATCATCGACGAAGCGCGCATGGCTGATCTCGAAGGCGCTGCGGCGGCAGATCGCGGCGATGTCTTCCGGCAGCGCGGTGGGCGCGGGCATCTTCGCGCCACCGACCAGCAGCGGAATCACGATCTTGTTCTGTTTGAGCGCCGATGCGATCTCGATGCGGACGAAATCATCCCACAGGTCAAGCCGTCGCGCGCCGCTGTCATCGACAACATCCGCCCATGTGCGCCCGATCACGGCGATGAACACATCGCACGCCGCGACCGCTTCCTCAAGCGCCTGCACGAAATCAATCCCGGGCTTGAGGCGATCTACATCCATGAAAATATCGTCGCGCAGAAAATGCTTGAGCAAGTGATCGTACAGCCGTCCGACATAACCTTCGCTGTCTTGGCGGCGATAATTGATGAAGATGCGGCTCATCGCGCTTCCTGTGTGTGGTTGGTTAGAAACGACCTATACCCATGATAACGCGAAAAGCCGCATTGATCTGCGCGGTTTGTTACGTCCCCGGCACGCCGATGGGCGCAATCGGCTGATTTGGATCAGGCGTGAACATGCCCTGCGCCTGAAGCGCCTGCTGCGTCGAGAAGGCTTCACACGACGCGCGCGCCGAGTTCAGCTTGCCCGATGCCGTGCCGCCCCCCGTCACGCTGACCGCCTGCTGATACGATCCGACGGCGGCGCACGGGTTG
>JBGSRB010000292.1:0-6041 GCA_041737735.1 Anaerolineae bacterium
ATTTCTTTGGGAATGCCGATAATCATGAGGGTTTGCCTATCGCACGTGATATTTTCCACATTCTACTACATTTTGTCGGAACATCACGTGTATAAGTTGGACAGTGTGTCGGTCATGTTCGAAATTTGCAGAAATTTACACCGTTTTGCTGAAGGAATTCACCCTGTCAACCTGACGCAACTGCTTGTCTTTTGGCATAAATCAAGTCATAATTAATACAAGGTTGGATTACAGTTACAACATAATCCTATGGTCACGGACGAAACAGTGCAATTTCAAATCACTTATGCTTTGATCACGCAGGTTGGTGCGCTGCTCGATCTTGATGAGCTTCAACCCGCGTTGGTGCAATCGATTGCGACGCTGACGGGCAGTCCGAGCGCGGTCTTGTTCAGCGCCGATGCCGACAGCAGCACGCTAACACTGCGAGCGCAGCATCCCGCCAGTGATGACGCCACGTCATCGCTCACTATCGACCTTGACGACAGCGCCGATGCAGTGGTCACAGCGTGGCGCGCGGGCAAGCCCATGTTGGTCCGCGCCGATGAACTGTCCGCTGAAGCGCCTTTACGCGCTGTCCTTGCCGCGCTTAAGCTGGAGCGCGCGTTTAGCGCGCCGCTGCTGCGCGGCGATCAGTTGTGTGCTGTAGTCTTGATCGACGGCGGCGATAACCGCGCCAACGCCCGCCTGATCGAGTTGCAGCCCGCCGCCGCCATTGTGTTCGGCAACGCGCGCCAGCACACCACCACCGTGATCGAGCGCAACGGGCGCATGAACGATCTGGAAATGCTGCGGAAGATCGACCGCGAACTGGCGGATATTGCCGACGAAAACGGCATCTACGACTTCACGCTCGATTGGGCGCTGCGTCTTACCTTGGCGAACGCCGCATCCCTTGTGCTGATCGATGGCGAGGCGCAGCAGGTGGTCGCTGAATTGGGCTACACCGCCAGCAGCGCAGACTTAGCACCGATCCGCGCGCGGCATGGCGGCATCATCGGACGGGTGGCGCGCACGGGTCAGCCAGCCATGATCGCCAACATCGCGGCTGATCCCGATTATCTGCCGCTGCAAGCCAACATTCAGTCGCATTTGTCCGTCCCCGTGATCCGTGAGGATCGGGTGATTGCGGTCATCACCGCCGAGAGTCGCCATCTCGACGCTTTTACCGAAACGCATCTCGATATGGTGACCAAGTTAGCGGCGCGCGCGGGCATCGCCATCGATAACGCACGCCTGTACGACGAAGCGGTCCAAAAGCGCGAACAACTGGCGCATATCTTGCGCTCGATCACCGATGTTGTGATCGTGGTCGATGAAGCCCATCGCATCGTCTTGATCAACACGGCGGCGGTTTCGACCTTCGAGCTTGACCTGCAATCCGATTACACGGGCAAGCTATTTAGCGATGTGTTTACGCATGTGCAGCTTGTGCGCAAATTCAACCGTGCCAAAGAGACGAACAACACCTTACGCGCTGAACTCACGTTTGGCACGGATATCATCTACTACGCCAATTTCGCACCGCTGCCGGGCGTCGGCTGGATCATCGTTATGCGCGACATCACGCCGCTGAAAACGCCGGAACAGCTTAAGCATGAATTGATCTCGAACACAACGCACGATCTGCGCCAGCCGATCAACGCCATCAATGCGTATCTTGAACTGATCCAGATGCGGCTGAAAGATATGCAATTTGTCGATCCGGATGCGAGGGTTGACGAGTTCATCTTCAAAGCGCAGAACTCCATCAAGAATATGATGGAGTTGATTCTCAACTTGATTGAGTCAGCCAACATCGAAACGGGCATCGAGCTGAAAATGCAGCCCGTTCCGGTCGAGAGCGTCGTCAAACAATGCTTGTCATGGGTGCAGGGACCCGCCGAAACCAAAGCCATTGAGATCATCACCAACGTTCCACCGGGGCTGCCCGATCTGGCGGGGGATGGCAAGCGCATCGCGCAGATTTTCAACAACATCGTGGGCAATGCCGTGAAATACACCCCACCGAGTGGCAAAGTGCGCTTTAGCGCCGAGCATAACGGCGTGACCGTGCGCTTCATCATCAGCGACAACGGCATGGGCATTCACCCGCAGGATCAGCCGCATGTGTTTGATCGGTTGTATCGTGCGCGTCGCCCTGAAACCGATAACATTGATGGTTCGGGCTTAGGCTTAGCGATTGTCAAAAAGCTGGTGGAATTGCACGATGGCGAAGTGGGCTTTCAAAGCGAGATCGGCGTTGGCACAACCTTTTACATCACGCTGCCGATCTACGGCACGAACGGCACAGCGCCAACCGCTTAACCAAATCAAAGGATCACGCCTGAATGCGAAAACAAATCGAACGGATGCGCGGCTTGTCGAGCAATTCACGACGCGCGGGTTATTTTGTCGTCGCGGTGATGCTTGTCATCGGCGCGATCGCCTTTTTCACATCGGAACTAGGACGCAATATTACGCTGGTGTGCTGCGGCTTGGTGCTGTTCCTGATCGTGGCGGGCATCCTTTCCGAGCGTGGGATGCGCTGATCATCCGCGTACAGGTGCGGCATTGACCAAGCACCCTTGTGCCGCACTCGAACACCTCATAAGCACTTCGTTAAAATTCATGAGCAAACGCCCAAAGCTGATATACTCGTTGTAATGATGCGCCGCGCGTAATATTCTGTCGTGTATCCACGTCCAACTTTACGTTAGCTTGGTGACATCTATCCTTAACTTGTACTTCACCCAATTTGGAGGCGCTTATGTCGTTCCTTCGCCCCCGCCGTGTGACGCTGCTCGCCATCGTCGCGCTGCTGCTGCTCAGTGTGTTTAGCACGAGCGCACAAGACGCACCCTTCCGCGTCGGCATGAATCAACCCACCGTGTTCGATCCCGCCTTGCATACGAACGATCCCGAAACCGCGCTCAACCGCGCCATTTACGATTATCTGGTCGAAGTGCTGCCCGATGCCAGCATCGGCGCGAACCTTGCCACCGACTGGACGATCAGTGACGACGGCTTGACCTACACCTTCACGCTTGCCGAAGGCGTCACGTTCCACGATGGCAGCGCGTTTGACTCTGCCGATGTGGTGTGGACGTTCAACCGTCTGCGCGATGTGGGTTCACCCGCGCTCAACCTGTTGGGCGAGTTTGAAGTGAGCGCGCCCGATGCTTCAACCGTCGTGTTTACGCTGAGCGCCGTCAACGCCGATTTCCTGTATGGTGTGGGCGCGCGCCAAGCCGTGATCATCGCTGATGGGCAAAGCACGCCCAATCAAATCGTGGATGGCGACAACCCGTTCGTCAACTTTAACGGCACAGGCGCGTTTGTGCTGGAAAGCATCGATCCCGGTGCGGCGGCGCGTTTCAGCGCTAACGCGAACTACTGGATCGACGGTCAGCCCGGCATCAGCGCGATGGAACACATCTATATTGATGATGCGGTCGCGCAGGTCGATGCGCTGCTGAGCGGCGCGGTCGATTTCATCTTCAAAGTGCCGGCGCAGCAGGTGGATCGTCTGGAAAGCGCGGACGGCATCAACGTGCTTCAGATTTCGACCAGCCAACATCCAGTGATCCGCGTGCGCACTGACCCCGGTTCGCTGGGTGAAGACCCGCGCGTGCTGGAAGCGCTGAAATATGCCACCGATCGCGACTTGCTCAACGATGTGCTGCTGGAAGGTCGCGGTACAGTGGGCAATAACGATCCGATTGCGCCCGTGTTTGAAGCCTTCTACGACGGCTCGGTCGAAAATCAGCCCTATGATCCGGCGCGTGCCTGCGAACTGCTGGCGGAAGCGGGTTTCAGCGATGGCTTAACCACGACGCTGTACGCCCCGAACGCCTTTGAATACCCTGATCTGGCGGCACTGCTTCAGCAGTTATGGGTGGAAACGGGCTGCATCACCGTGGATATTCAAATCCGCGAAGAAGGCTACTACTACGACGTGAGCAACCCCGACAATTTCTTCGATGTCGAGTTGGGCATCACCGGTTGGGGCGACCGTCCGTCACCGCAGATTTTGCTGCGTGAGGCTTACGTGCAGTCGGGCATCGATACGTACTTCAACGAAACGCGCTTTGTCGATGCCGATGTCGAGCGTTTGGTGGCGCAAGCCAGCGAGACGACCGATCCCGATGAGCGCCGCGCCATCTACAGCGAGATCAGCGCGATCTTCCGCGAACGGGGACCCATCATCATCCCCTATTTCGCGCCGCTGTTCGGTGCAACCAGCGCCCGCGTCGCAGGCTTGACGATGGCGCCGTTCCCCGGCACCACTGACTTCCGCACGGTCACGCTCGGCGGGTAAAAGCGCGACCTTTCAACCGCGTAACGTGGAGGGGCGACTTATGGGTCGCCCCGACATATAACCATCACCCAGTGACTTGCCTATGAACGCATTGACCTCCACCGTGATGCAGATCGTCCGCCGCCCGTTGTCGCTGATCGGCGCGCTGATCGTCGTCTTTTTCATCGTAATCGCCATTTTCGGACCCATGATCGCGCCCTATCGCTACGATGCGATCATTCGCGGGGCGGCGCGCGAAGCGCCGTCGGCTGAGCATGTGTTTGGCACAGATCGCTTGGGGCGCGATGTGTTCAGCCGGGTATTGTGGGGCGCGCGCGAGATCATCGCGCTGCCCGCGCTGACAACCGTACTCGCGGTGATTTTCGGCACGATCATCGGCTTGATCGCGGGCTTCTTCGGCGGCTGGATCGATGAAGTGATCTCACGCATCATGGACAGCCTGCTGGCGATTCCCGCGCTGGTGCTGGCGCTGGTTATGCTCGGCACGATTGGATCATCGCCGTTGGGGATCGTGTTCGTGATTGTGATCCTCTACACGCCGATTGTCGCGCGTGTGGTGCGTAGTTCGGCGCTGAGTATGCGCTCTTACGGATACATCGAAGCGGCGCAACTGCGCGGCGAGTCGCTGCCTTATATTTTATTCCGCGAGATTTTGCCCGGTGTGCTGCCTGCGCTGGTGGTCGAAGCATCGCTGCGCTTCTCGTATGCCATCTTCCTCACGGCGTCGTTGGGATTTCTCGGCTTGGGCGTGCAACCGCCTTCACCCGACTGGGGGCGCATGGTCAACGAAGCGCGCGACTCGTTCACCCAAACGCCATGGGCGTTGTGGTTTCCGGCGGGCGCAATCGCGCTGCTCGTGATCGGCGTCAACCTGTTGTCGGATGGCTTGCGGCGCATCTTCCGCTATGAAGGGCAGTTGACATGATCGACATGACCAAGCCGCCGATCATCGAAGCGCGCGACCTCAACATCGACTACAAGCTCAACGGAGAGTGGCTCAACGCGCTGTGCGATATTTCGCTAGCGATCTATCCGCTGGAAACGCACGGCTTGGTCGGTGAATCGGGCAGCGGCAAATCCACGCTGGCGCTGGCGCTCATGAATTACATGGCGACGAACGCGCGCGTCGCTTCGGGCGAAGTTTTGCTCGATGGCGCTGATCTGCTCAGCAAGTCGCGCACGCAGATGCAAACGATCTGGGGCAGCAAGATCAGCCTTGTGCCGCAGGACTCGCTGGCATCACTCAATCCGTCGTACAAGATTGGCGACCAGATCGCGGAAGTCACGCGCCAGCATCAAGGCTACAATAAGCATGATGCGCGCGCGCACGCCGTTGAAATGCTGCGCCGCGTCAAAATTGCCGATCCTGAAGTTGTGGCGCGCCGCTATCCGCATCAGTTGAGCGGCGGGATGCAGCAGCGCGTCACGATTGCGATGGCGCTCAGCACGCAGCCGCGCCTGCTGATCCTCGATGAGCCGACGACTGCCCTTGATGTGACCACACAAGCGGTGATCGTGGACTTGTTCCGCGACTTGATCCACGAGCAGAACGCCGCCGCGCTGTATGTCTCGCACGATCTCGGCTTGATCGCGCAGTTGTGCGACCGCGTGACCGTGCTATATGGCGGCGAAATCATGGCGAGCGCGCCCGCCCTCGATATGTATCAGCGTGCGCTGCACCCCTACACGATCAGCCTGTTGGCAAGCCTGCCGCGCCCGACCGAAGGCGTCGAAACGCGCC
>JBGSRB010000300.1:0-10964 GCA_041737735.1 Anaerolineae bacterium
CCGGCGGGCAGCGGCTTGACGCCGACGGTCTGCCCCAGCGGCGCAGACTGACGTAAGCGGCTCATCAGGTCGAGCAGGGCGGCGTTTTCGGCGCGGGTCGGGCGGCAGTCGATGGCGTTGATGTCGCTTAAGCCCAACGATGTAGGGATCAGGCTGTACTCGCCCGCCCGTAGGATCACGGTCACGGGTTTGCATTCCCTGAGCGCGAACTCGTATTCAGCGCGCACGTAATCTGACGCGACGGCGGCGGGACCGACGATCAGCACAAAGCGCTCACACGCGCGGATCGCCTGCTCGATCTCCTGGGTGAACGCCAGCGTGCGCGAGGGCAGCGAGACGCGATCCCACCACACCACAGCAAACCCGTCATCCGTGAGCGCGTTGTACAGCCGCCGCAGGAACGACTTGGCAGCATCGTCATAGTCGGGGTCGTCATCCCCGCGTCCGTAGGAGAGAAAAACGCTGGTCTGTTCTGGTTCGTCTAGTGGCGCTGCGCCGAGCTGCGTCTGAAGCTGGCGGATGGCGTTCAGCAAAGCATCGAAGCGTCCCACGCTGAAGCGATTGATCAGCGGGCTGTCGGCGCGTTTCGCTTCGTGCGTCAGCGCATCCTCCAGCCCCAGCAGCAGTTGCGTGATGAAGTCGTCAAAGGGCAGATCATCGGGTTCAAAGCCGCTCGCGCTGAAGCGTTCGCGCAGTGTTGCCAGCGGCGGCTCATCCGTGGTCAGGGCTAAGTCGATGAGCAAGTCGGCTACTTGTTGGTCTTGGACGAACTCGCGCAGCAAATCACCGATGTGGGCTTGCAAGTCCGGGTCAATGGTGGGGAAGATCGCACGCAGCGAACGAGCAAAGGCGTGCTGATAGAGGCGATTCAGAGCTTGTTGTTCGGGCGCACCAAACGCACCTACTTGCAACCGGTGTGCGCCCGCCTTGAGCAGCTCATAAGCCAGATTGGTTGCTAAACCTGTGATCAGAGCTTCCATGTGTTATCCCCATCTGCGCGAGCTTCAAACCATATTAAGCCTATTGTAGTTCATAATGACGTGCTTCCATACAAAGAAGCGGACGCCAACATTATGCAAAAATCATCTTGATGTCAGATACAAACGCGCTGTCACCAGAGTGAACTGATGTTCCCTCCCTCACATCTTAAGCTGCTGAAAACGAACAGATGCACTATACTATCCACAGGATTAAGCATAGATTTGTAGGGTATCAACCTTCATGGATGCTAATGCTGCCCAATAAGGACAACCCGACTCATGGTTGACAACAACCTGTGTTAGATTCAAAAACAACAGGATGAGGAAGCAACCCGATGGCATTGCAACTGCCGATTGAGTATGACCAACTGATTGAACTGGTCGAACAGTTATCAGCCGAACAGCAGAACGATCTCGTGCAGCGCTTGCTGACTCGTCAAGCACAGCAGCGCGCTTTGAGCGTTGAGGAAAAACTGCAATTGTTGGATGCGTTGAAGCTAGACACTGCTATCAACGAAGAACCTTCGATCCGCCGCGTGGATTGGTATGGCGATGACGGGCGCTAGAGTCTTTGTCGATACCAACATCCTGCTGCGTTTGCTGCTGAAGCAAATGAACCAACATGCCGAAGTGGATGCGCTGGTCAAACGGACGCTGCGCGCGGGCGCGGAACTCTGGATCAGCGGGCAAGTGATCCGTGAGTTTATGGTGCAGGCGACGCATCCGCGAACGCTGGCTGTGTCGCTGACCAGTGAGCAGGTTGTGCAGGAAATCGAAGCGCTGACGCCGCTGTTTCAGATTGCTGACGAAACCGCCGCCGTGCGCGCCAAGCTGCTCGAACTGCTACGCGAATATCCTACGCAGGGCAAGCTAGTGCATGATGCGAACATTGTTGCCACCATGCTGGTTTACGAGATCGACACGTTACTGACGCTGAATATCGCTGATTTGCAGCGCTTCGAGGATAAAATAACGCTGCTTTCACTGACATAAGCATTACCCGTGAGTTCAAGCCACCCACTACTAAAGGACAACCCGACGCATGGTTGAATTGATCTGGCAAGGCAAATATGACGCCAACGGCAAGCGCGTGACACCCCTGCGCGTAGCGCTGCCCTTCCAAACCGTTGAAACAGTGAACGAAAGCGCGCAGCAGCGCCAACTATTGCTTTTCCAGCAGCAGCACGCCGATGAATGGCGCAACCGCCTGATTTGGGGCGATAAAAAGTATGTGCTGCCGTCGCTGCTCGAAGAATTTGCGGGGAAGGTCGATTTGATCTACATCGATCCGCCATTTGCGACGGGCGCGGATTTTTCGTTTACAGCGCAGGTGGGCGATGAGGCGTTCGTCAAGCAACCGAGCATTATTGAGCAGAAAGCCTACCGCGATACGTGGGGGCGCGGCTTGGATAGCTATGCTAATTGGTTCTATGAAACTGTGATTTCTTTGCATGAACTGTTGAAGGAAACAGGTAGTATTTATGTGCATTGTGATTGGAGAGTCAATGGCATCATAAAGCTAATTTTGGATGAAGTTTTCGGTTCAGCTAATTCATTAAACCAGATAATTTGGAAAAGGATTTATTCCCATAGCGATGCAAAACGTTTTGGGGTGGTTGATGACAATATTCTTTTTTATTGCAAAAGCCCTAGTTACGTTTTTAATAAGCAATATAAACCTCATTCTGAAGAATACAAAAAATCGCATTATAGTCAGGTTGATGAAAGTGGTAGAAGGTATCGTTTAGTAACTTTATCAGCAGCAGGTCCGGGTCCTGCAAGAAATTTTGGGGATAGAGGCGAAATTAATCCACCTAGAGGAAGACATTGGGCTTGGTCACAAGATCGTATAAATGAAGGGTTGATTACTGGAAAAATTGTTTTCGCATCGACGGGGCAACCCAATATAAAACAATACCTCGATGAGTCCGCAGGCACAGTTGTTCATTCAATATGGGATGACCTAGAACCCGTAAATCCAATATCACATGAGTTAGTAGGATACCCTACCCAAAAGCCCGAAGCACTGCTCGAACGCATCATCCAAGCATCATCCAACGAAGGCGATCTCGTCTTAGAAGCCATTTGAGAAGTGAGGTAAAAGCAGGTAAAGTGGGTGGATGGATAGAAAACCGTACCCCAGTGACCTGTCAGATGCCGAGTGGGAGCTGATGGCTCCGCATATTCCCGCCACCGAACCAGGCGGACGACCCCGCGCAGTCGATATACGGGAGGTGTTGAACGCGATATTCTATGTGCTGAAATCGGGCATTCAGTGGGATATGCTGCCGCATGATTTCCCGCCCAAAGGCACGGTGTACCACTACTATAACACCTGGCGCAAAGACGGCATCTGGCAAAGCTTGAATGCCGCTTTGCGTGGGGAGTTGCGTCAGGAATTAGGGCGTGAGCAGACCCCCAGCGCCGGGATCGCCGACAGCCAGTCGGTGAAAACCAGCGCAAAAGGGGGCTGCGAGGCTACGATGCAGGAAAGTCTGTAATGGGTCGTAAGCGACATTTGGTCGTCGATACGGAAGGCTTTGTCCTCAAAGCCTTCGTGACCGAAGCCCATTACCAGGATGGGACAGTTGCCAGTTGGCTGGTTACATGGTTGACCAAACGCTTCCCGCGTCTAGCCAAAATCTGGGCGGATCGTGCTTATCGGGGACGCTTTGTCGATAAGGCTAAAGCCCAGGGCATTGATGTCGAAATTGTCGAGCCTGAACCGGGACAAAAAGGATTTCAGGTGCAGCCTCGTCGTTGGGTGGTGGAACGAACCTTTGCCTGGTTGAGCAATTACCGGCGCTTGAGCAAAGATTTTGAGCAATGGATGCAGACTTCTGACGCCGCCATCTACGCAGCGATGAGTCACCTCATGGTCAGACGGCTCGCTCGGCTTCGGGCTGCAAAATGACCTTCTCAAACGGCTTCTTAGACTGCTTCGCGGGTAGCGGCACAACCGCCGCCGTTGCTGAAAAGCTCAATCGCCGCTGGATCACCTGCGACTTAGGGCGCTTCGCCATCCACACCACGCGCAAGCGCTTGTTGGGCATTGAGGGCGTCAAGCCGTTTGTGGTGCAAAACTTGGGCAAATATGAGCGTCAGGTGTGGCAGCAAGCCGAATTTGGCGAACGCGCGGGCGCGGTGATCGGCGCATATCGGCGCTTCATGCTCGATCTGTATGGCGCGGATGCGCTCGAAGGCTACATCTGGCTGCACGGCATCAAGGCGGGGCGCATGGTGCATGTCGGCACGGTGGACAGCCCGATTGTGCCGACGGATGTCAGCAGCATTGCCGTTGAGTTCCGTAAAGCAGTTGGCACAGGCGCGAACGCCCCGCGCGAACGCGGGATCGATATTCTAGGGTGGGATTTCGCGCTGGATGTCAACGAGACGATCAAGCAGGTGGCGCAGGATGCCGGCTTGCACGTCCGCTTCATCCGCATTCCGCGCGAAGTGCTGGAAAAGAAAGCGGTTGAACAGGGCGACATTCAGTTTTTTGAACTGGCGGCGCTGTCGGTCGATGTTCACGTCAGCGGGCGTGATGTGCGCGTGGCGCTGACCGACTTCATGATCCCGCCCGACGATGTGCCGCAGGATGTGATCAGCGCGGTGAGCAAGTGGGAAGACTGGATCGATTATTGGGCGGTCGATTTCAACTTCCGCGATGACACCTTCCATAACGAATGGCAAAGCTATCGCACGCGCAAGGATCGCGGCTTGCAGTTGAAGGTCACGCATCCGTATGAGCAGGCGGGCAGCTATACGATTGTCGTGAAGGTGATCGATATTCTGGGCAACGACACAACCAAAGCGATTCAGGTGGAGGTGGGATGATGGCAAAGCTTGATGAAGTAATTACTGAGATTTCTGCCCTTCTCGAGATGGTTGAAAAGCTACAGCCAGCTTCCGATCTGCATCAAAAACTTGTTGCATTGTCGGTGAATTACGAAGATTGGTACTCACGATCTCTCAATGTTATTCGGCAAATAATTCCAGAACGTTTAGACGATTTCGTGGTTGTTTATAGAAACGAAAAGCGCAAGGAAATTACATATCTAACTTATACCATCAGTGATTATCTTTTTGGTGTTACCATACAGAAGAATAGTAGGGACATGTTTAACCCCAAAAGTGCTTATGCAATGAGTTTATTAAGACAAATGTCGATTTTAAAAGCTGCTTATAATGCAGCACCATCTGTTCTTCGAGACATTACAACTGTACTTCGTTCAGAATTACTCGATTCTGATCTTGACGCAGCTAGGGAATTACTGCGCGCGCAACATCTGCGAAGTGCAGGTGTAATATGTGGAGTTGTGATTGAAGCACACTTAAAAGCTGTACTCCAAAGACGCGCTATTAAGATATCCAAAAAAGACCCTAGCATTGGTGATCTAAATGAACTCGCCAAAAAAGAAGGGGTTTATGACGTTCCCATGTGGAGACTTATTCAACGGTTAGCCGATATACGCAATCTTTGCGGACACTCTAAAGATCGTGAACCAACCAAAGAAGAAGTTGAGGACTTGATCAACGGTACAGACAAAGTGATCAAGGAAGTGTTTTGACTTTAGCGCTTCAGATCATTTTGCTTATACAAACAAAGATAAATCCCATGCCCCGACGCAAAAAAACCAACGCCGATCAAGCCAGCTTTCTGGAAAACTACGGCAGAACCGCGCCTGCTGTTCCCGCCATCCGCGCCGCCGTCAATGAATGGCGCGACCGCGATTACCCCGGCGTCACTGCCACCACTCGCGCGCTGCTCAATTACTGGTTCAGAACCGATCATGTGCTGCGCGGTCAGCGCAGGTTTAAGTATCACATGGCACAGCGCGAAGCCGTCGAAACGCTGATCTACACCTTCGAGATCGCGCAAACTCGTTCGCTCACCAGCTTGTATGAAGCGTTCATTCCAGCGGAATATCAGCAAAGCATCCGCCCACCTTCAATCGATCCGTTCGCGCGCTACTGTGTCAAAATGGCGACGGGCAGCGGCAAAACCAAAGTTATGGCGCTGGCAATCGCGTGGCAGTTCTTGAACGCGATTTACGAAGGCGATCCCGCTTACGCAACCACCTTTCTGATCATCGCGCCCAACGTGATCGTGTATGAACGCTTAAGCAGCGACTTCTTCGGCGGGCGCATCTTCAAAGATGATCCGATTGTGCCGAAAACGATGAAGCTCGAATGGATGGAAATGCAGTGCTATACGCGCGGCGAAAGCGAACGCGGTTCATCGGCGGGCGCGGTGTACATCACGAACGTGCAGCAGCTTTACGAGCGCGCCGAGTCGGATGATGAAGAACCCGATGCGCTGACGGCTGTGTTAGGCAGCAAACCCGCCGCCAACCTGAACGAAGCGGCTGATTTTCAGCAGCGTATGCTGGCGCGCGCGGGGCAAATCATGGTGATCAACGATGAAGCGCATCACACCCATGATCCCGATAACGCTTGGAACGGCACGATCCGCGCGTTGCATGAACGGCATGATCGCGGCATCGCGCTGCAACTTGATCTCTCGGCAACGCCGCGCTACGCCAGCGGCGCGTTGTTCGCATGGACGATCAGTGATTTCACGCTGCGCCAAGCGATCATCCAGCGCATCGTTAAACGCCCGATCAAAGGCGTAACCGACATTGCCGAAGTTTCCAGCAATGTGCCAAGCAAAAAATATGAACCGTTTTTGGTGGCAGGTGTTGAGCGCTGGCGCGAATACCGCGACCAGCTTGCGCCACTGAAGAAAAAGCCGCTGCTGTTCATCATGATGAACGATACCGATGAAGCCGATTCCATAGGGGCATGGTTGCAAACCAAGTTCCCCGATGATTTCGGCGCGGATCGCACACTGGTGATTCATACCAAGCGTGATGGTGAGATCGTCAAAGGCGATCTCGATAAGGCACGGCAAGCCGCCCGCGATGTTGATCGGGATGACAGCCCGATCAATGCGATTGTCAGCGTGCTAATGCTGCGCGAAGGGTGGGACGTGCAGAACGTCACGGTGATCGTGGGTTTACGCCCTTTTAACGCGAAAGCGAACATTCTGCCCGAACAAACTATCGGGCGTGGCTTACGGCTGATGTTCCGTGACATCGAAACGCCCTACGTTGAGCGCGTAGACATCATCGGCAATGGGGGTTTCATCAACTTCATCGAAGAACTGGAACAAGCCGAAGATATTCAATTTGATACGTGGGCGGTGGGCAAAGAGACGTTGCAGATCACCCACATTCAGCCCGAACCTGAACGCGCCGAATTTGACATTGCGATTCCTGTGTTGAGCGCCATTTTCACACGCGAAATCGAAATCACCGCCGAACTCGAAGCGCTGGATGTGCTGGCATTCACTATACAACCCATGCCACTGCGCGAAGATAGCCCCGAAGCGAAAACGTTTCGCTATGAAGGGCGCGATCTGCTCACGCTCGAAACGCTGTTCGAGCGCGAATATAACATCCCTGTGCCGCAAAACGCGGGCGAAGTGGTGGCATACATCGCACAGTTGATCGCGGGCGATCTCAAGCTGCCGTCACAATTCGCGGTGATCGCGCCGAAGGTGCGCGATTTCCTCAAATACAAAGCTTTTGGGCGCACGGTTGAGCTAAATGACGGCGCTGTCTTAAAAGCGATAGCGACTCCGTTAGTGGCATATGTCACCAAAATGGAATTTGTGAAGGCGCTACGCCCGGTCTTGGTGAAGCCGCGCGAACCGCAATTAGAAGGCAACGCACGCCTGCTCTCAGGCATTCAACCGTTCGCATGGTCACAGGATACGGTGGTGTGTCGTAAAACCATCTTCAATAAAGTGCCATGCGATAACCAGTTGGAAACTGCCTTCGCACGCTTCGCTGATCGCGCTCATGACGTGGTACGGTTCAGCAAGTTGCCCATGCAGTTTGGCTTTACCATCCCTTACAGCGATGTAATCGGCAATTTGCGGCATTACTATCCCGATTTCGTGGTGGTGGATCAAGCTGGTGTGCATTATGTCGTCGAAACCAAAGGGCGCGAAGATACGGATGTGGTCAATAAAGATCGCGCGGCAACCATTTGGGCGGAAAATGCGGCACGCCTGACCGATCAGGAATGGCGGTTCGTCAAAGTGATGCAGCGCGATTTCGAGAAACTGGAAACCAATCACTTCGCTGATCTAGCGTATCTTGGACATATGACAACGCTCATGTTTACGGAATGAGCAAGCGCCGATAATGCCTAGCAAGGGTGCATAAAGTGTGCGTGAGCAAATGAAGCGCGATTTGCGTCAACGGATCGTCCAATTTCTGGAGCAGCATATCGGCGTCACCGCTGCCGCCCGCACAACCGTGCTGCAAGCTGCCTTGCATGACTGTGCGGTTATTGGCTATGTGGGCAACCTCGATCAAGCCCCTCGAATATTCACCCATCATTTGGTTGACGCACTCGCAGCGTATGGTCGCTGTGCGGGGGATGCTGAGCAGGCGCTCATCGTGTTACTCCGTTATGTCGGCTCCCAGAGAGGGTTGGATGTTCAGGTGCAGGCTGATCACCTGTGTGAGGAGCTGTTGCAGGCGGCTGCGGACGATGCAGGTCAAGCATCGGAGTCGGAAGCGCCAACAGCGGACGCCATCCCTCTCCCTGTGCTGGCTGCGGGACAGGTGATCGCCGGTCGTTACCAACTGCTTCAGCCCATCGGGGATGTGAGTGGGCAGGCGACGGTGTGGCAGGCGCGCGACCTGACCGACCCGCAAGTGCCGCCCGTGGCGATCAAGTGCCTGAAACCGCACCCAACGCGCGACTTTGCCGCGCGCTTTCTGGAAGAGGTGCGCAGTGTGCGCGAACTGGACGAACATCCGCATATCATCTCCATTTACGATTACGGCATCGATCGCGGGCTGCACTATCTGGTGATGCCGCTGATGCGCACCTCCCTGCGGGCGCTGCTGGATCAGCAAGGACGATTATCCGCGGATGAGGCAATCACGTATCTAACGCAAGTGGCGGATGCGCTCGACTTCGCCCACCAGCATGGCATTATCCACCGTGATTTGAAACCCGCCAATCTGCTGTTTACACGTGAAACTGGGCGTTTATGTCTGGCGGATTTCGGCATTTCGTACCGCGCGCACCGCACGCAATCCGTGACCGGCACCGGCGAAACCGCCGCCACTGAGGAATATGCCGCGCCGGAGCAGTTACGCGCTACGGGCATCGTCAGCGCAAAATCCGATCTCTATGCGCTGGCGATCATCGCCTATGAACTGCTGGCAGGCGAGCGTCCGTTTAAGGGCAGTAAATCAGAAATTGCAGCGCAGCATCTGCATGACGCGGTCCCGGAACACGCGCAGCTGCCGCCTTTTGTGCTGCAAGTGTTGCGGATGGCGACCGCTAAAGATGTAGAGCAGCGCCCCCGCAGCGCAGCGGATTTTGTAGCGATGCTGCGGGCTGCGCTCGACGGAAAAGCGCCCGCCGTCATCCAGCATTATCTGGATGAGATTTTGCCAGCGCACTTGCTCGAAGTGATGCCGCGCGAGGTTTTTACGGGGTTGAACAAAGCCTTTGTGAACCCGGCGGGCGAGGTGCGGCAGCAGGCGGATCATCCGACCACGGAAGCTGAGGAGATTGACTGGGCGTTATTCCCGCCGGAGGTTGCAGAAGCGGATGAGGCGAACAGCAGCCTTGAGATTGAATTAGGCGGGGAACTGCACCAGCCCCGCGATGGTCAATACAGCCATGCAGTGGAATACACGGGCAACGTGCGCGAACGCATCCAAACGCTGCGGCGGGTGGTGCTGCTGGGTGAACCGGGTGCGGGCAAAACCTTCATGCTGGGGCGGCTGGCGCTGGATTATGCCGAGAAGTGCCGGCTCGACCCGGATCAGCGGCTACCGATCTTTGTGCCGCTGTCACGCTATGACACGGACGAGCCATTGGCGGCATTTGTGGCAGCGCGAATGGGCGTGCTGGGCGCAAGGCTGACGGAACTCAACGTGATCTGGCTGCTGGATGCGTTGAATGAGATGCCGCGCGAACACGGACAGGAGCGGCACTTACACGCCTTCATCAATGAGCTAGTCGAAACGGATACGCCGTTTGTGCTGACCTGCCGCGTGAAGAATTATGATGAAGACCTGCACGCTGTGCCGGGACTGCACCGCGTTGACCTGCAAGACCTGAACCCGCAGCAGATTTACGACATCCTCAAGCATTTTCTGACCGAGCGGTATGCTAACCACATCTGGAACACGGTCATGTGGGGCAGCCCTGATCTGCTGGCGGCGTGGGCAAACTGGGAAGGCAGTGTGCGCGCCTTCTGGGAACAACCGCAAGGTTACAGTGAGTGGTGGGATCAGGACGAGCAGGCGCGGGCAAGGGTTTATGCTGACCCGCGCAAGCTGCTGCTGCTGTGTCGTAATCCCTTCACGCTGGTGCGGTTGCTGGTGGTGCGGATGGGCAAGGCAATTCGCCAGTGTCAACGCAATCTGGAACGGTTGACAGAGCAGCTTGAAGCCCAACTGCCCAACAATCGCGCGCTGCTGTTCGGCGCTGTGATCACGGACATGCTGCGGGCGGAAGCCGAGCGCCAGAGGTGGACTGAAGCCGAAATCGACGCCGTTACGACTCTGTTGCAAGCCACTGCCGCCGCCCTGCAAGCGCAGGAGCAGCGCACCGAGATGCCCCTGCACGACCTGCTGACGTCGGAAGCGGAGTTAGCGGTGGGCATGACGCGCTTGCGCCAGGCGCGCGATGCAGGCTTGATCGCGCTGAATGAGACCAGTGTGCGCTTCAACCACCAGTTGTTTCAAGAATACTTTGCCACGCAGCGCCTGCGTGACTTGTTCGATGCTTACAACCGTCGTTATCCGATGTGGGCAAGCGGCGATCCCCTGCCGCCGCGCGACGAACGTCTGGCGGAATTGTTCCCGCAGTGGTGGGAACCCGGAGGCTGGCGCGTGACAGTGGCGCTGTTGGGCGAGCTGGAAGGCACAACAGGTATCAACC
>JBGSRB010000369.1:0-5606 GCA_041737735.1 Anaerolineae bacterium
GCGGCGGCTTCGGCGCTGGCAGGCTTCGGCTTCGGCGGCACGTCGATTGCGATCTTCGCGCGTGTCGGCGGCGGCATCTTCACCAAAGCGGCGGACGTGGGCGCTGACCTCGTGGGCAAGACTGAAGCCAACATCCCCGAAGACGATCCGCGCAATCCGGCTGTGATCGCGGACAACGTGGGCGATAACGTCGGTGACGTTGCCGGTATGGGCAGCGACTTGTTCGAGAGTTACGCCAGCTCGATCATCGCAGCGATTGCGATTGCGGCGCTGGCAACCACCATGCCCGGCTTGGGCGAAATCACCAACGAACTGAAGCTGCGACTGGAAGCCTTCCCGCTGTTGGTCGCCGCTGCGGGCATGTTGGTGGCAATTGGCAGCACCTTTCTGGTGCGCACGGAAGAACAAGCCACGCAGGAAAATCTGCTGGCGAGTTTGCGACGCGGCGTGTACAGCGCCAGCGGTGGCGTCGCTGTGGCGATCATCATTCTCGGCTTGGCGCTTGATCTCGGCTTCGGCGTGATCATCGCTACCATCAGCGGTCTGGTGGCGGGCGTGCTGATCGGTTACTTCACCGAGTATTACACGTCCGACACGTATGCGCCCACGCAGTCGATTGCCAACAGCTCATCGGGTGGACCTGCGCTCGTGGTCATTCAGGGTTTGTCGGTCGGGATGCGCTCGACCGTGCTGCCCGCCGTGATCGTGATTTTTGCGACGCTGTTCGCTTATTACTTCGCAGGATTGTACGGCATTGCAATGGCAGCGGTTGGCATGTTGGCGACGTTGGGCATCACGCTGGCGACTGACGCCTACGGGCCTGTTGCCGACAACGCCGGCGGCATCGCAGAAATGGCGGATTTGGGCGAAGAAGTGCGTAACCGCACCGACGCGCTCGACAGTTTGGGCAACACCACCGCCGCGACGGGCAAGGGTTTTGCCATCGGCAGCGCGGTCATGACGGCGCTGGCGCTGATCTCGGCGTTCATCACCGCGACGGGCGGCGCAACCACCAACGCCGCTACTTTTGAAGAAGTGATCCTCGATCCGCGCTTGATCACGGGCTTGATGTTGGGCGCGATGCTGCCCTACTTCTTCAGCGCGCAAACGATGGTCGCCGTCGGACGCGCCGCGCAGCAGATCGTCGAAGAAGTGCGCCGTCAGTTCCGTGAAATCCCCGGCTTGATGGAAGGCACCGCCGAACCCGATTACGAAACCTGCGTTGCTATCAGCACGCAAAGCGCCATCCGCGAAATGCTGCTGCCGGGCATCGTCGCCGTGCTGGTTCCGGTTGGTATCGCCGTGCTGACGCTGCTCGGTCGTGGTAACGTGCTGGGCGAGTTCGTCGGCGTGGAAACGCTGGTGGGTGTGCTGCTCGGTTCGCTCGTGTCGGCGTTCATGCTCGCCGTGATGATGGCGAATGCAGGCGGTGCGTGGGATAACGCCAAGAAATACATCGAGCGCGGCAACTTGGGCGGCAAGAAATCCGACGCGCACAAGGCGGCGGTTGTGGGCGACACCATCGGCGATCCGTTCAAGGATACGTCGGGTCCCTCGCTCAACATTCTGCTCAAGCTGCTGGCGATTGTCTCGCTGGTGATCGCGCCGCTCTTGGCAGTGACTCCCGGCGCGTAAAAATCGCAAATTTGTGCTATAATCAAGAGGTGTGGGATGAACAATCCCCACCTCTTTTTATTTGCGTACAGAAAGTGAGTTTGCGATGTCTGGCACGATCACGATTGAGCATTACCAGCACAGTTTATTGATGCTGCTTGATGAAACCTTCGACAATGTGCAGGGCATTTTTCTGGATCGCGGCACGTCACTGTTTGAAACACTGGCGACCATCGACGCCGCGACTGCATCACGGTCGATCTCGCCCACCTGTGCGACGCTGGCGGCACAAGTCGAGCATGTGCGCTTTTATCTCGATGTGCTAAGCGACGCCGCCGAAGGCAACGAGTATAAAGCCGACTGGGATCATATCTGGCAGACCGTGAGCGCGGTCACCCCCGAAGAATGGGAAGCGACCAAGCAACGCCTGCGTGCCAGCTATGATCGCTTCAAAGCCATCGTGTCTAAGTCCGAAACAATCAGCGGCAGCGAATACGCCGTCGGCGGATCAATCGGCGTGGTGGCGCACACCGCTTATCATCTGGGCGAAATTCGTCATGCGTTGTGTGTGCTGCGCGGCTAGAATTAAGTTGTTAATTGGGTTTGCGTCTGGATGAGAGCATGAAAACCGAAATTCCGGTTGTTCGCCAAATTTCGTGGGGAATGGTGCTGCTACATTTCGTCGTAATCGCAGTTTGCGGGGTTCTAGCTGTTATACTGCTGTGGGATCGCCTGCACTTCTTATCGATTTCGGTAGGAATGGCTGTTTATCTGGCTTATTCCTTTGGATCGCGCGCGCTCCTCATGCGCGATCATCAACGGGGAATGCGCCTCATCCAGCGCGGCGATTATGAAGGCGCAATCGGCGCCTTTCAGAGCAGTTATGACTTTTTCACCCGTCATGCGTGGATCGACCGCTCACGCTCCCTCACATTAATGCTGTCGGCGAAGCAGTCGATCCGGGAGATGGCGTTGATCAACATTGCGGCGGCTTACGGGTATCTAGGTGCTAAAACCCAGATGAAAGCCTACTATGAACGCGCGCTGCATGAATTTCCGCACAGCAGCATGGCGCAATCAGCGCTACGCTTCATCGCCACCATGGAAAGCGAAAGCTAACGCCGCTGATCGCCTGTAAGAAAGCGCGCCGCATACCATGCCCACGTTTGCGCCAAGCCGGTATAGACATCGGTCTGGGGTGCAAAGCCGAGCAGTTCCGCCGCGCGCGAATTATCGCAATAGGTGATCTTCGGTTCGGTGGGCGGCGCCTCGACGCTGCGCGTGCGCGCCCGCCTGCCGATCAAATCTTCATAGATGCCGATGAACGCATTGAGCGTGATCGGCGCGCCAAAGCCCAAATTCATGATCTGATAACCCAACGGACGATCGAGCGCCGCTGCCACCCCCGCGACAATATCATCAATGTACGTCCAGTCGCGTTTGAGTTCACCGCCATCGAACAGCATGATCTCGTCGTCGTTCAAGATCGCTTCGATCACTTTCAGCGGCATCATATCGGGGCGACCATGCGGCCCATACACGTTGAAGAAGCGCAAAATATTGACGTTTAAGCCAGTCAGGTGATGATAACTGTGCGCGAAGATTTCCGCGGCGCGCTTGCTGGCGGGATACGGCGCCAACGGCATGGTGGCGGCATCGTCCTCATCGAACGGCACGCGCGCCGTCTGCCCATAGACCGATGAAGTCGAGCCTAACACAAAAGTTTCGACATCGTGCCTGCTCGCCGCATCCAACAGGGATACCGTAGCGCTGGTGTTGACATCGGCATAGAGGCGTCCGCGCTCGGCGCTGAAACGCACATTTGCCATCGCCGCTAGATGCGCCACCCGCGTGATCGTGTTCTCATTGAACACGCGCGCGATCAGCGCTTCATCACGGATGTCGCCTTCGATCACCTGCGGAGCATCGCCCAACGCGGCAACATTATCGCGCTTGATCTGCGGATCGTAGTAGTCATTGAAATTGTCGAGGATGATCACGGGTTCATCCTGCGCGATGAGATGCAGTGCCAAACGGCTGCCGATGAAGCCCGCGCCGCCGGTGATGAGTGTCGTCATGCTTGCTCCTTGAAAGTGTCGCCCTTCAACGCCACACGCCCATAGATCGCTGCCAAGCCGACCAACAGCGGCGGCAGTTGCCCACGCCAATCGGCACGCGCGGGACGCAAATGCAAACCACCGCGCGCGCTGTCCATGCGGGCGAGATCACCCGCCAGCACATGTTCAGCGATCAAACCGTCGCCACGCGCGATCTGCGCGATCACCGGCGCGAAATCGATGCCGACGCCCGCGCCGATCTGCTCCAATGTACGTTGCGGCTGTGTCGTCAAGTCTTCATAGCTTAACCGAACTAAACTTGACTGACGAGTTTCCGTTAGCACCAAATGCGCCAATGTTTTCACGCCGCGCGCGGTGGTGTCGATCCAATTGGTGCGTTGGGTGCGTTCTCGATGCAGACGAATGGTTGACCACACGACCGCCCGCGGATCGCGCACGAGATGCACCACGCGCACTTCGAAGCCCGCTTCACGCAGCGCCGCCGGGCGATGCAGCGCATCAGCGGCGGTTTTCGACGAATCGACGATGTAGCGCGCCCCGCTGACCTGCGCCACGCTCGTGAGCAGCGCTTGCCAGATCGCGCGATACTGAGCGCGCTGATCGGGCGACGGACGCGCGCCTAAGTGTTCGATAGCATGGGTAATCGCCGCTGCACGCTCTAAAGTGATGTCGGGCAGCGCTTGTTCGAAGTGCGCGCGCACCTGCGTCCACAAGGGACAGCGATGCAAGCGTTCACCGCACGCACAGCGCTTTTTAGGCTGCATCCAGTTGATGAACACCTGATTGATCTCACCAACTGCCAGCGCTTCGGGGTGCGCGCCCAACACCATCCCTAGAATGGTCGAGCCGCTGCGTCCAAAACCCGCGATGTACAGGATCGTCGGTCGTGTGTCGATCATACCAAACGCTCACCCACCGGCAGCAGTAAATCAAGATATTGTCCGGTAATGTTCTCGGCTGAAAACAGTTGCGCGCGCGTGATCAAACGCGCGCGATCCGGCGGATGCTTCAGCGTGTGCAAAATCGCCTGCGCCAGCGCAGCAGCATCGCCCACCGGAACCAACGCGCCGAATGTGCCGCCGTCGAGAATTTCACGGGGTCCGTCAGGGCAATCCGTGCTGACCACCGGACACCCGCACGCCATCGCTTCAACCAGCACATTGGGAAAGCCCTCATACGCCGATGATAACACGAACAGATCGGCGTGACGCATCAGCGCATAGGGGTTCGCGTTAAAGCCGGGCAGGTCAACCACCTGCTCTAGCCCCAGTTCGCGGATCAGTGTTTCCAAAAGCGGGCGACGTTCACCTTCGCCCACGATGATCAAGCGCGCGGGCTGCACCGCGATCACCTGCTGGAAGGCGCGCAGCAGCGTCGGGAAATCCTTCTGATCGACCAACCGCCCCGCACCCAAAATCACGGGCGTCGTCTTGTTGATCAACCACGCCAGATCGGGCGCTTGTTGGGCTTGTTCGCGCAGCAAAGGCGTGACAGTCGGATTATAAATCACGTGGATGCGTTCGCGCGCGATATGCGTCACAGCGGCGAGATCATCCGCGACGCCCGCCGACACCGCCGTGATCGCATCAGCCAGCGGATAGAACAGGCGCGCCAGCAGCGGAATGATCCGCGCTTTGAGCGAATCATCATCACGCACCGACGCCGACAAATTGTTGCGCTCGCTGATCACCAAGCGGGTGCGAACGCGAGCGAACAAGCGCGCCCAGATCGCCGCCAGCGCGATGTGATTCATCGCCGCCAACAGCGCGTCGGGCTGTTCCGCCCGCAGATAGCGCCGCAGCGCGAACACTGACGCGAACGCGCCGCTGGCTTGCAGATCGACCACCGTCACAGCGTCGGGAACGTGCGCCAGATACGCCCCTTCCGCGCGCACCAGCACCAGATCAACCCGCT
>JBGSRB010000373.1:0-3926 GCA_041737735.1 Anaerolineae bacterium
GTCGCGTCAGTGCCGCGTGCCGCTGCGTCCGCCAACGATGCGCCCGCCGTCCCGCAGGGACCCATCGACGTGAGCTATGAAGGTGCGCCCGCCATCGGTTCGCCCGATGCGCCGATTGTGATCGTCGAGTTTGGCGATTTCCAGTGTTCGTTCTGCGCGCGCTTCTTCAGCACCACGCTTGATCCGCTGCTGGAACAGTATGGCGATCAGATTTACTTCGTCTACCGCGATTTTCCGGTGTTGGGACCCGCGTCACTCGATGCAGCCTTAGCGGCGTCGTGCGCGCAGGAACAAGACGCTTTCTGGCAGTATCACGATATTCTGTATGCCAACCCGCAAGCGTTGGGGCGCGACAGCCTGTTGAGCTATGCTGAAGAGCTTGAACTCGACATGGAGCGCTTCACGGTGTGCGTCGAAGAAGAAACTTACCGCGAGAATGTCGTGGCGGATTATCTCGACGGGCAGAGTTACGGTGTCGGTGGCACGCCGACTTTCTTCATCAACGGACGCATTTTCGTCGGCGCGCAGCCGCTTGAGCAGTTCCAACTGGCGATTGAGGCGGAACTCGCCGCGCTGACCACCAGCGAAGATACAACGGGCTAGTTACGTGCGCTCAGAGGGGCAGATCAAGCGGTCTGCCCCTCTTCAGAGGTGACCGTTAGCGCGTGACTTCCTCAAATTGATGGCGCGCGCTGTCGATCACGCTGCTGATCGCTGCGGGCGTGGGGTTGTGTTCGAGCGTCGCGCGCAGGGCGGCTAACGCATCTTGAAACGTGATACGTAGGTTGTGATAACGGGCGCTGGTGGCGTCGATCTTCTCGCCCATCGTCTGAAAATACTGATACAATTCAGCGCGGGTTTCGACGATCTGCATGGTCAGCGCGGCGAGTTCCTGCGCTAACTCGACTTCATCTTGTGTCCAGATGCGCGGTTGGCTGTCGATCAGGCAGAATGAGCCAAGATCGTAATGATCGCGCGTGCGCAGCGGCACGCCCAAGTAACCGATCACGTTTAGATCGGGAATGGCGAGGTTATCGCGCAGAAAATCGACCTTGCGCGCGTCTTCCACGATCAACGGTTCGTGGGTCGCCACCACATATTGACAGAATGAATGTGTCAGCGGGGTTTCGCGCAAGCCTTCGGGCAAGCCGACCGAGCTTTTGAAAAATTGACGGTCGTTATCGACCAGCGACACCAGCGATACCGGCACATTGGCTAAGCGACTGGCTAGCCGTGTGAGGCGATCGAAGGCGATTTCGGCGGGGGTGTCGAGCAGCGCCATCGAGCGCAGGACGACTAAGCGCGTGGGATCAGTGACAGCTTTGTGGGCGCGTGCAAACATGTGCGAGTGCTTCCTTTATCAATCTTGATCGAGCAATTTAGATTCAAGTATACGGGTGTTTATCTAGTTCTTACAGTCGCGTGGTAAAAAATTCATACAACTCTCAAATTAGCATCCATCAAGGGGGCAACCTATGACCAACACACCCGAACAATTCACGTTTAAGGCTGAAATTCAGCAGCTTCTCAACATCCTGATTCACTCGCTGTATACCGAGCGCGAAATCTTCCTGCGCGAGCTGGTCTCGAACGCTTCCGACGCGCTCAACCGCGCGCAGTTCGCGCTGCTGACCGATCCCAACGCGCGCGACGCTGACGCCGAACTCTACATCGAGATCGCGCCCGATGACGAAGCCGGCACGCTGACGATCAGCGACACGGGCATCGGCATGACGCGCGCCGAACTGGTCGAGAATCTCGGCACGATTGCCCACAGCGGCGCGAAAGGCTTCGTCGAAGCGCTCAAGCAGCGCCAAGCCGAAGGCGCGAACACCACCGACTTGATCGGGCAGTTCGGCGTCGGCTTTTACAGCGTGTTCATGGTGGCGGATAAAGTGCGCGTCGTCACCCGCTCGATCAACCCGGACGAACCCGCGTGGGCGTGGGAAAGCGACGGCAGCGATGCGTATCAGATCGAAGCGGTCGAGCGCGAAACGCGCGGCACGGACATCATCATCACGCTTAAAGAGGACGCCAAAGACTTCCTACAATCGTGGACGCTCAACGAGATCGTGCGGCGGCACAGCGATTACATCGCCTTCCCGATTTACGTCGCGGGCGGCGAAGAACCCGCCAACAAGCAGCGCGCGATCTGGCGGCAAGACCCGAAAGAAGTCACCACCGAGCAGTATGACGACTTCTACAAAATGATGACGTTCGACTTTGAAACGCCGCTGCATCGCGTTCACATGCGCGGCGACTCCCCGATCCAGTTTTATGCGCTGCTGTATATCCCCGCGACAGCGGAACGCAATATGTTGAGTCCGCGCAAAGAGGCGGGCTTGAAACTGTATGCGCGCAAAGTGCTGATCGATGAATACAACACCGATCTGCTGCCCGATTATCTGCAATTCGTGCAGGGTGTCGTCGATACGGAAGACCTGCCGCTGAACGTCAGCCGTGAAAGCGTGCAGGCGAATCGCGTCATTCTTCAGTTGAAAAAAGTGCTGACCAATAAAGTGCTGACCGAACTCAAGCGCCTGCTCAAAAGCGACCGCGCCCAGTATATGCAGATTTTCGACGCCTTCGCGCGTTATCTCAAGCAGGGTGTCGCGGTGGTTCCGGCGGATAAGGATCAGTTGCAAGACCTGTATATGTTCCCAAGCACGCGCGGCGCCGATGCCAGCGAACAGGTCACCCTGCGCGAGTATGTCGAACGCATGGCGGCGAATCAGACCGATATTTACTACGTGTTGGGCGATGATCACGCCAGCGCTGCGCGTTCGCCGCATCTCGACAGCTTCCGCAAGCGCGGCGTCGAAGTGCTGTACATGGTCGATCCGGTTGATCCGGTTTTGCTCATGGGCTTGGATGAATACGACGGGCATACGCTGCGCGCCGCCGACGAAGCCGACATCGATCTGCGTGGTGTGGGCGAAGAACAACCCGACGACGCCGATCAGCCGCCCGCCGATCCGCTGGAAGAAGGCGCGTTCACCACTCTGCGCGAGCGCTTCGCGGCGGTCTTGGGCGAACGGGTGTTAGAAGTGCGCGAGTCGCAGAATTTAGTCGGCAGTCCGGCGCGCTTGGTCAGCAAGGATGGCGGCGCGAGTCGCAACTTGTTCCGCATCAACCGCTTGATGGAGCGCGATTACGAGCTGCCCGTGAAGATTCTCGAACTCAACCCGCGTCATGCGCTGCTGCACAACCTGGATCGCATGTTGGCGGGCGATGCGTCGAACCCGCTGATCGATGCGGTGGTCGAGCAGGTGTTTGAAACGGCGCTGTTGCAAGATGGCATTCATCCCGATCCGGCGGCAATGGCGGATCGGCTGTATACGCTGCTGCAAGCCGCCACGAAATAAGTTCTCCAGGGGGCGTAGCCAGCGCTGCGCCCCCTATAACCCTCACACCGTCTCCAACCACAGGATCAGCTTGACCGCGCGGAACAAGCGGCTGATGTCCATTGTGCGCTGATCGCTTTCAGCGCGCACCAGCAGCGCGCGCAGGGCGTCCATATCGAGATATGCCGCCGCCGCATCGCTTGCCAGCGCGTGATCGATCAGCGGGCGGTCGTCGCTGAAAAAGCGCGATGTGAACTCGGCTTGAAAGTTGGTTTTCGCGCGGCGCAGGCGCACTTCATCGGGCAGGATGCCCGACATGGCACGGCGCGCAATCGAACGGGTGAAGCCATCCCGCAGCTTTTGATCGCCGGGCAGCGCGCCGCACAGCTTGATCAAGCGCAGGTCGCAAAACGGATGCCAATTCTGCACACCGACATGCGCCGCCAATTGATCATATTCGGGCATCACCAGCGAGAACACGCCCAGATTAAACGCCTGCGCGTATTCTTCGCGCACGTTCAGCGGCGGCGTTGGTTGCGCGGCGCGCAGGCGTTGATCAATGCCCGTGGCGGCGGCGAACGT
>JBGSRB010000387.1:0-2429 GCA_041737735.1 Anaerolineae bacterium
GCCTGTATCGATCACGTCGATCTGTACGGTGGTTTCGCCGCTGCTTGCCGCCAGCATGATTTGCCCATTGGATGGCGTAAAGTGGTAGGCATTATCTAAAAGGTGGCGCAGCGCGTCCGCCAGCAGTTCGGCATCGCCATACACGCGAGGCAGGTAGTCGGGCAGCGTCACCACCAACGCGGGGAACGCACCGCGGGCGGCGTCGTGTGCGGCGCGTGTTTGCACGTCGATCACGTCAAACAGGGAACGCAGCTCGATCCACTGCCAGTACAAAGTGTTATGGTTTTCAAGCTGCATCATTTTCGAGAGCATGGTCAACAAGTGCGTTACGCGATTGACTTGCGTCTCGATCTGCGCGATTTTGGGTTCAAGCGCGTGCGTGTCGCCCAGCTTACGCAGCAGATATGCGCTGGTGGCAATCGTCGCCAGCGGCGTGCGGAACTCGTGCGCGGCGTTCTGAATGAAGTCGGTCAACACCTGCAAGCGTTCTTTTTCCAACGCCACCTCGAAGGCGTGCTGTTCCGCTTGTTTACGCTCGCTGATGTCGAGCAGAATTTGCACGTCAAGCGGTTCGCCGCTGATCAACATGCGCTGCGCCGATGCGATCATGTCGCGAATTTCGCCTGAACGTGTGCGAATCTTAATCTCGCGTGGTGTATACAAGCCATCGCGTTCGAGAATTTTAACGCGCGCTTCGCGTTCGCCGTCGTCAACAGCAATATTGGTCGCATGGAGCGGCACGTCGCGCAGTTCATCCCATGTATACCCGACAAGATGCAGAAAAGCATCGTTGACTTCCGTGAACATGGGTTCGCCGGTGCGCGTGCTGATGATCAGCATGGGAACCGGGCTGTTGTGAAAGGCGGTCGAGAAGCGGCGTTCGCTCAGCCGCAGCGCTTCTTGCGCTTGCTGGCGTTCGATCAGGTGTCCGAAGGTGCTGCCTAAGATCGACAGCAGTTCGGTTTCATAGGGTCGCGGCGGACGTTGGCTAAAGAGATTATCCACCAGCAGATAGCCCAACGCGCGCTGACCATTCCACAACGCCGATCCTGCGTTCCAGCCTGTGCCAATCGCTTGATCATCATCATAGAGGATATTATCAGGGTCGAGCAGCGCGTGTTCGGGCGCATTGAGAATTTCATAGCTCCAGTGATCATCCGTCACCGTGGTGGTGTAATAATTCTCGTCGCGCAGCTTCCCCTCTACATCTACGCCATAGGTGCCGCGCAGCATGGTGTTGTTTTGCTCCAAGAGGAACAGCGCGATGCGGTCGAAGCCCAAGCGTGTGCGCGCTTGCGCCACCATCTGCTTATACAGCTCATCAAGCGTGTCAATGCGGCTGAGTTCGAGATGCAGTTGTTGCAGCGCGCGCATGTCATCGAGAAAGGCTTGCTGAAACTGTTTAGCGCGCGCGCGGCGACTGATCGCCCGCTGGCGTCGATGCCATGCTTCGATTTTGCGTTGATAGTGTGCGCGCATATCGGTCTCAACCGAACTGGAGCGGGCAATTTTTTAAGTGGATGTTTCGGTGGCGCGTGCCGATGCACAAACCCTAGTTTGATTATAAGGCACGAATTAAAAAGCGCATAAATCATTTAGGCTATAGATCGGGCTGCGCGATCCATATCGATTGAGCAAACCGACCGCATCCTGACGCTGGGTGGCAACATTTAACGCTTCGCCACATGCCGAGCGCATGTTGTTGGTCACTTGAAAGCCGTTCCAGAACGCCAGCGCTAACGCGGCATAGGGCGGTGCGGTTGCCGGGTCGGGATATTCCGCCAAAATAGTTTGATGCGTTTGCAGGCGCGCCGGCGCAGCATTGAACACCTGCACCGTCAGCAGGCGATAAAGCGCATAGGCGCGCAGCGTTTGCGGATCATCGTTCTGCCACGCCGCCAACGACGGCGTATCGAGCGCCAGTTGATAGAGTGCGGCGGCTTCGTCATAATTTTCATCGGCAAGCAGCGCATCGGCTTGATGGATCACCTGAATCAAGAAGCGCGGCGGGTCAAGCTGCGTGACCGACTGCACATAGCCGATGCCGTTCCAGTCGTAGACGGTGTAACCCGTGCGCTGCGGACCCGTCGAAGCATCCCCCGCGTCGGTGAAGCGCACGATCAACTCAAGCACGTCGTCGTTGTCGATGTCCTCGGTGGTGGGCGGGTTGCCACTCGCAATCGGACTCGCCAGTAAGTTAACGAAACGCCCGCGCTCGGCGCTCCACGTGACGACTTGCGCGCGCGTCACACAATCGGGCGCGCACACCTGCGCCGCGAACAGCAGTTCGGGGCGGCGGTTGAAGGTCATATCCGCGATGGTCAGCAGTTCGGGCGCGCCCCCGCCCAACGCCGCGCGATAACGCGCAAGATAGCGCCCGTCGATGCAGCCGAAGATCAGCAGCACGCCGCCCTCATCGGGCGCGTTAT
>JBGSRB010000393.1:0-5615 GCA_041737735.1 Anaerolineae bacterium
TGATGTTGAAAATGAGCGCGCTGCCCCGTCCCATATGGTTGTCCTCACGCTGTCCGCGAAAATAAGCTCAAAGATACCGTTCGATGGTCGCGAGGCGCATCATGCCCGCGACCCATGTTTCAAAGCGCGACTGTGCCAGCAGCGCCCGTTTATCCGTCGAAAGCGGACGTTCTTCACGTTCCAACACCAGCAGAATGTGATAGCCCAAGGATGTTGGCACGGGTCCCGTTGGCTGACCAAGCGGCGCGCTAAAGGCGATGCGCGCGAGTTCGGGCTCGATCAATTCTTCCTGCACGAACCAACCGAGATCACCGCCCTGCGCGCGCGTGGTGCTGTCGAGCGAATGCACCGACGCCAGCGCCGTGAAGTCTTCGCCGCTGCGTAAACGCACCAGCAGTTGATTGGCGTCGTCGAGCGTGGCAACCAGAATATGGCGCGCGTTGACCTGCATCAAATTGCCATCCAAACCCGCCGCGATCTGATCACGCAGGCGCGTGGTCACGAGCGAGTCGTGCAACAGATCGCGCACGAGTTCCTCAGTATAATTGTTCTCGTTCAGCCACGTTTGCCACGCGGCATCGTTGGGCGCGTTGGTGCGGAGGCGCGCGAGTTCGGCATCGATGTCGGCGGACGTAATAGCGATGTTCGCTTGCTGCGCCGCCTGCGCGATCAGGGCTTGCTCGATCACCGTTTGCAGGGCGAGTTCTTGCAGCGTCACGGGGTCTTGTGTCAGCGGGTTGAAGGTTTGCGAGCGCAGGCGATCTGAGGCTTCGCGGTACTGCGCTAGCGTGATCGGCTGTCCGTTGACGCGCGCGACGATCTGCTCGCCGCCATCGGTCAGCGGCAAGTTTGAGACAGCGGTCGGTTGGGCGGTCGGCTGCGCGGTCGGTTGCGTGATCACAACATCAGCGCCCGTGCCGACATTGGCGTTCGTGGTGGTGGCGGCAAGCTGCGGATCACCACCACAGGCGGCGGTCAGCAGCAGCACCAGCCCAATCATCAGGCGTAAGCGAGTCAAAAGCGTGTCTCCATCGGATCGAACGCTTTCATTATAGCGAAAGCGCGGGTTGCGCGCACGTAGGGGAACGTGGGGAATCGGTGTGTGAGTTCGCCGCATCACCCGCGTATGGAGTCAAGCCTAGCTTGAAGCGGATTAGTGACCGTCGCAATGAACTCGATTAGTTGCGTGCATATCCGCTAGATAACAATATCCATTCACTAGAAAAGTGATAAGGTGCATTAAAATTAAGGGGAAGAATATAATGGTTGATCCCACAATAACGGAAAAGTACACCGCATAAAGGTATTGCGTGTTTGACTTGTTTTCTAAACGAGAAATGGAGGGTCTTTTTATGTTGTAAACAATTGGTATTAAAGTTCCTTCTGACAGTAAGTCAAATAATTTCGGACTAACACGCTGTTCTTTTGTAAATATGCCTCCATCTACGGTTACAAACGTATAGCAAATATATCGAATGCCGGCACCGAAAAGTGGTAATTTCTTTTTGTCGATTTTTGCCTCGGTAGTCATACTCTCAACGCTTCTCAAAAAAATACTTATTATTAATTCACGCGTGCCCAAATAAGAAGCTTGAAGGACTACAACAAACAAGAAAAAGAATATTAAAATTGGAAACCAGCTATAAAATTCCATGTGATCCTACATATTCTCACATAGGCGGGTGCTTAGGAGATCAATAAGCCCGCCGTCAGCATTAGATCAGCCAACGCCGCCTGATTATAGTCTGTGCCGATCCACACGCCAACAGATGTTTATGCGCTCGTTGATTACCTTGCGAACAGTACGCTTTACCTGTGAGCGAGGATCTACGATTCCGCGCGCGTGCATTCTGGATTATCATGTAACTATGAGCAGCGCTTGTTGTTCTGGTGCGATCATCATTTGGAGAGGACAGAAAATATCGTGAGAAAAATCTTTGTGTTCGTAGTGGTCTTGAGCATCATGGGCTTGACGTTCTCGGCGGTCGGCGCGCAAGGGGATAATCCCGTTGTGGTCGATGGGCTGGAAGGTCCGCGTCAGTTGTTCGTGGATGCTGACGGTAGCCTGTACATCGCGGAATCGGGTTCGGGCGGCATGATTGAAGTGCAAGGCGTGTTCGGACCCGCCAGCGGCGGCGGTACTGCCACCGTCACGCGCGTCGAAGCCGCTGGCACGCGCTCGACCTTCCTCTATGGGTTGCAAAGCCGCTATGAAGCCGGCGAATTGCTGGGCGCGACGGCGCTGACTCGGCATGAGGGCGTGTTCTGGTTGCTGATGGGACAAAGCGCGCTCAATGCGCCGTTCACTTACGCGGCTGTCGCGCTCGACCCGGAAACCCTGCGCGTGACGCAGTTCATCGACATCTACGGCGCGGAAGCATCGCAAAACCCCGACGGCGCGATTGTCGATAGCAATCCGGTGGATATTGCCGTGATCAACGACATGCTCTATATCGTGGATGCGGGCTGCAACTGCGTGTGGCGGCGGAGTCTCGAACCGAACGCTAGCTTCACGGCGCTGGAAGTCGCGCATGTGTGGGACAACAATCCCGTGCCGACCGCGATTGCGGCGGATGGTAGCGGCGGCTATTTCGTCAGCTTCTTGACCGGCTTTCCCTTTGCCGAAGGCAGCGCCATGATTGAGCATTACGACGCCAACGGCGCGCTGCTGGCAACCTTCACAGGCTTGACGACGGTTGTCGATGTGCTGTCGGTCGATGGCACGCTGTATGCTACCGAGTTCGCGCGCTTTGGCGAAACCGGTTGGATGCCCGAAACCGGTCGCGTGGTCGCGGTGACGCCGGACGGTATCGCGACGGTGGCTGAAGGCTTGACCTTCCCCTACGGTTTAGCGGTAGATGCGGGTGGTCGCTTGTTGGTCTCGGTCAATGCCAGCTATACGCCGGAAGGCACGGGGCAGGTGATCGCGCTGGAGATTGGCGCGGGCGGCTTTGAAGTCGCTGAACCCGCTGCTACGCCGGAAGTCGGCGGGTAAGGTAACGGTTTAATCCGTAGGGGTGTAGCGTGGCTACGCCCCTACGATCAAACGGCGTATGAGTAATTACGCGCTGGTGTTCTCGTCGTCGTCGTCCGCGACTGCTTCGGCATCAGGGGCATCAGCTTCAACGGCTTCTGCTTCTTCTTCTTCCGCGATGATTTCGTCCACAACTTCGACTTCAACCGCTGCCGCTTCGGCTTCTTCGGCTTCAATGTCGTGAACCGGCGCGCCTTCGGCAACGAATTTTTCTTCAGCGATTTCTTCGGCGGTCAGCTCTTCAGTTTCCGCTTCGGCTTCTGCTGCTGCTTCAAATTCTTCATCACTTGGCGCGACCTGATCCATGATCGGCGGCGCATCGGGTATGAGTTCGCCGTCCGTCTCAGCGTCCGAGCCAGCCAGCGCTAAGCGCAAGTCGAGATCAAGAAACTCCGCCGAGTTGACCTTTTTCAAGCTCAAACCCAAGCGCCGTTCGGGGATGTCGATCTTGACGACGCGCAGCGTCAGCTCGTCATTTTCATCGACTACTTCGCGCGGGTGCGCCACCCGGTGATCCGCCAATTCGGAAATGTGGATCAAGCCTTCAATGTCGGGCAGATCGACCAGCCGCGCGAACGCGCCGAACTTGGTCAGCTTGGTGACGACACCGCGCACCAACTGTCCCTTTTGGTAATTGATGGCGACTGTATCCCACGGATCGGGCGCTTGACGACGCACACTCAAGCCGATGCGCTTGTTGACCGGATCGATGCTGATCACTTCGACCTTGACCACCTGCCCGACGCGCAGCACTTCGCGCGGGTGGTTGACGTGCTGCCACGAGAGTTCGGTCAGATGCACCAAGCCCTCAGCACCGCCGACATCGACAAACGCGCCGAAGTCCTCAAGGCTGACGACCCGCCCCTCGCGCACTTCACCGACGGTCAATTCCGTGATCAGGTTCTCTTTGCGCTTCTCGCGGCTTTCGCGCGCGGCGACCCGCTCGGAGAGGATCAAACGGTTGCGCTGGCGATCCACTTCCATCACTTTGACGACGATGGGATCATTGACCATCTCGCTCCAGCGTTGTTCGTTGTTCTCGCCATCGGTCAGCGCGCGGCGTTCGGCGGTCATCTGGCTTTGCGGCACAAACCCGCGCAGCCGACCGAAGCGCACGATCAAGCCGCCTTTGTTGTAGCCAGCAATGCGCGACTCGTACAGCGTTTGCGACTGGCGGTAATCTTCCGCCTGCTTCCAGTCGAGTTCTTCCTGCGCGCGGTTGACCGACAACACGACGTTGCCGTTCACGTCGCGCGGGTTGACCACGTAAACGGTGATGCTCTCACCGGGTTTCAACGCTTCCAACATGCGGCGGTTCATGCGTCCCAGTTCGCTGCTGGAAATAATGCCGGTTCGACCTTCGCCCACATCAACCGTGACTTCGGTCGGGGACGTATTCAAGATCGCGCCTTCGATCAATTCACCGCGCTTGATGCCGCTGGTCGGCGCTTCGCTGACAGGCGTTTCAGCGCTTGGCGTGGCGGCGGTCGGCTCGGTTAGTTCGGGTGCGGTGGCGTCGGCATCGGCTGACGCTGCGTTGTCCACTACTGCGGGCGCTGGCTCGTTCTGCTCGCTGTGCGGCGTCACATCGTCGGCGGATGTCGAAGCCGTGGGTTCGGTCTGCTCGCGCAGTGGTTCTTCCGAAGCGCCCGCCTCTTGCGCTTCAGGTTCGCCCAGCCCTGGCTCATTCGGATACATAACGATCAGTTCTCCCGCTTGAAAGGTGGGTATGCGGATTAGATTATACATCGCTGCCAACGAGACGCAAACATCGATTCACGCACGATATTAACGCTTCCGCTTAGATCGTCACTCCAAACCCTAGCATCTCCCCCATGATTCGTGAATTGTCACACACCGCGCGCTGACGCATAATAGACCCTCAGCACACGCACAAGGACGCGCAGCATGGCAAATGTGATCATCATCGGCGGCGGTCTAACCGGACTCGCCGCCGCGTGGGAACTGGAACAACGCGGTATCGCCTACACGCTGATCGAAGTCAAGCCGCGCTTGGGCGGCGCGATCCACACGCGGCGCGAAGGCGGCTTCGTCATGGATGGCGGCGCGTTCGCGCTGGAAAAATATGGCGCGTGGGGGTTTCTCGACGAACTGGGGATGTCCGACGCGCTGCACAAGATCGGCGTGTATCGCGATGGTGATCTGGTCGCGTTTCGGGATGGCACGCAAGCGCTGATCGATGCGCTGGCGGCACGCCTGACGCAACCGATCAGGCTGCGGATGGCGGTCAGCAGCGTGGGCGCGCTGGATGCGGCGTGCTTCGGCGTGTGTCTGGAGAATGGCTTGCTGCTCAGCGCGCGCGGCGTGATCATCACTGCGCCCGCGCGTTATACCGCGCACATGCTGTATGCGCTGTCACCCGATGCGGCGCTGCTGCTCGAAAGTTACGCCTATGACACGGTGGCGCGCGTCCATTTCGGGATCGAGGGTGCGCCGCCGCGCGCGAACGCGCCCTATGTGTTGAGCTTCTTCGATACGTTCGACGCGCAAACGCTGCCCGGTCGCGTGCCGGAAGGCTGCACGCTGCTGCGCGCGGGCGTGCGAGATCGGAAGAGCACAC
>JBGSRB010000432.1:0-13122 GCA_041737735.1 Anaerolineae bacterium
CCCGCCACCGCCGCGCCTTGCCATGCCGGAACGCGCGCATCGGGTGTGTGCGGAAACTGCGCGCGGATCGTGAAAGTGTCGTTGGGCGTCAGTGTGTTCGTCGCCTGCGCGATGATGAAACTGGCTTGCACCATGACCGTCGCGCTAACGCCGCTGGTCTCAACCGGATCGATCGCTTCACGCGGGGCGAGTTCGGGCGGAAGCTGCACCGTGATCATGCTGCTGGCAATCGTGCCAGCGCGCCCCGACGAGATCACCTGCCACTGAATTTGATCGCCGCCCTCAAAAATGCGAAGCGCGCCGATCACATCGTAGATAAAGGTCGCCGTGGCGCGCGTGTCGGTTACAGATGCGGGAAAGCTGTAGCGGATCACACGCTCGTTCGCTTCAGTTTGCACGCAGTACGCGCCCAATGCCTGCTCAGCACAGTTTTGCGCCAGCGGTTCGCCGTTCCACAGCACGCCGATCACGCGGATGTCCTCAAGGTTAGTCAGGGCTAAACGCCGCGTGCCGCGCTCGAAGGTGCCATTAAAATTGATGGTTTGGGTTTCAGTGACGCGAAATTGATTGTTGATCAAGTCGAAGTCGGTGAGCGCGGCGTTCCATTGATCCCAGTTGACGCTGCGATCCTGCGCGCTGATCGGGCTGACGATCAGCACCGCGATCAGCCCGATGAGTAAGAAGCGAACCAGCCAGTTTTTTGACATGAGCATGACCTCACGAAGCAAGCGCTGCCTAACACTATAGCATCATTCGCGCTGGTCGATTCTCCGCAGAATGTGGGGGGCAGCCACGCTCGTTACTCGATCATCATGCGCGCGACACGCCGCCCCAGTTCGACAGCGTAATTCGTGCCGCGATCATACGGGTACACCTGACTCATGCTTGCCCAAAACACGCCGGGGACGGGCGTCGCCAGCTTAGGGATGCGGCTGCTCTGGTTGACATACGGCACGGGCTGCGCGTAAGGCGCGCGGAACACCCACGTTTTGCGAATCCAGTCGGGCGTGAAGTCGGGGTTGATCGTCGTCAGCGTGGGCAGGAAGCGCTCGATCAGTTGCTCGTCGCTCAAGCGGAAATATTCGTGATTCGACGGCACGTAATCGCCCAGATAGAGCAGATGATCGCCGCCGTAATGCGCTTTGTCCATCCAATTGGTGTGTTCGACCAGCGCCAAAAACGGGAACTGGCTTTCCTGCTTAAACGGACTGGTGGCGGGCAAATTCAGCCAATACGTGCCATCGGTCAAAAACTGCTGCTTGATCGCCAGCACCACGCACAACCCGCCGATGCTATACAGTTCGCGCATTTGATCGCCATAGCTGGTGCGGTCGAGCTGCGGCGTCAGCTTAAGCATGATCGCGGGCGATGTCGTGCTGAGGATGCGATCAAACGGTTCGGTTACGTCGTCGCGCGTGAGTGTGGCACTCGTGCCGTCAAACGTGATGCTTTGCACGGGCGCGCTCAGGTGAATGTTGATGCCGCGCGCGCGCAGTTGATCCGCCAGTTCATCCATGAACGCCTGAAAACCGCCCTGATAAATGCCGAGCCGCACCGAACGGGTTTTGACACGCGCCCACATCCATGCCATGTTGACCTTGTCGTATTCGATGCCGAACTTGCCGATCAGCAGCGGGCGGAAGAAACGGTTATACGCCCCTTCGCCCATGAACACATTGAACCAGTCGTGCGCGGTCACGCGCTCCAACGGCTGCCACCACGGGGTCAGCTTCATGAACGCGCCCGCTGCCAGAAAGCGCGGCTTTTGTAACAACGGCAGGGGCAGCGTCAGCGCCGAGATCGGCGTGATCTCCGAGCGGATGATCTCGCCGTCCATCCAATAACTGGTTTTGGGGCGCGGAAACATGATTTTATCGCGCACGCCCATCGCTTCCGCCAAGCCGAGAATGTCGGCATCAGTCTCGAACCAGTGATGATAGAATTTTTCGAGCGACCAGTCCCAACCCTCATCCTTGAAGCCGCTGGCGAGTCCGCCGATGGTGTCGGTCGCCTCGTAAACGTGGATGTCGTGTCCGGCGTTGCTCAGTTCCCACGCGGCGGCAAGTCCGGCAGCGCCCGCGCCGATGATGGCAATTTTCATGTGGATGTCACCGTTTCGTTGTGCAAGTCTTGCGCGCGCGCTAACGCATTGATGCTCAAGCCGCGCCGCACAAGGAAGTAAAAGCCTAACAGCGTGACGGGCAGCCAGATCACGACATGCACCACCAGCGCATACGCGGTCGCGGTCTCGTTGGCGATGCCCGCCGCTGTCATGACCAGAATCACGAAGAACTCATACACGCCGATCTGCCCCGGCGATGCCGGAATCAAACCCGCGAGATTGACCACACCGACCACCAGCAGCATCAGCGGCAAATCCACGTCCAGCCCGAAGGCGAACGCCACCAACCAGAAGACGCCCGCGTGCAGCACCCACGATAGATACGAGTAACCGACCGCGCCCGCTAAATGCGCGGGAGTGCGTAAACCCTCAAAACCCGCGATCACGTCGTCGCCCAAACCGCGCACGATCTCGCCCAAGCGCGCGGGCAAAATCCCGCTGATCAGCGCGATCAAGCGGCGCATGAGGTTGGGCTGTGCCGCCAGCACGAAAAACACGATCAGTGCGACGCCGAACAGCGGCGCGGCAGCATTGGCGACGGTTTGCACTTCCGGCGAGGCGATGCCGGTGAGGGGTAAAGCAATAATGATAAACGACAGCATCACCAGACCGTCGAAGATGCGCTCGATCAGCACCGTCGTCGTGATGCGCGCCAGCGGAATCCCGTGATCGCGGTTGACGAGCGCGATCCGCAAGACTTCGCCCGCGCGCAGCGGATAGACGTTGTTGCCCATGTAGGTGATGCACACCAAGCGGAACAGCGCGCCCAACGGCAAACGCTTGGCGCTGGTCAGCAGCGCGCCCCAGCGCGCAGCGATCGCAATCGTCGAAGCGAAGAACCAGACCGCCGCCGCGATCAGCAGCAGGGGATTAGCAGCGCTGATGTTCGCCCACACCGCCGACGGATTGAGTCCGTTGAACGCCAGCGCCAGAAAAATCAGGCTGATCACCACGCCGACGAGGACGAGCAGCCGTTGTCTACGCTTCATACGCGCTTCTCGAATGTGCTGAACTTCACAGGTGCAAGTGTAACAAGCGTGCGCGTGAATGTATATGGTGTGGTCGTGCTGGGGGGAGAGACGGTTCGGTCGCGCTTGCTCGCCCTAACGCCCGTCGCCCGAAGGCAACATTCGGGGACGGGTTAGCGGTGGGGTCTGTTGTATGGATCGATGCTTAAATTGCGGGCGCTAGGCGCTTCACACATATGCGCCCGACGGTTGATCGCCCAGATCGCTTTGGTGCAGCGCCTCATAAAATGTGCGGAAGTTATTGTTGCTCGACCACAGCAAGAAGGCATACACCTTATACAAGCCGATCATGCGCTGGTGCAGCTCGCCCAAAATGCCTTCGACCGTGAGGGCTTCGTCATCCGGCGCATACCACTTGCCGATCCGCAGCCAGTCTTGACCGTCGGCAAAGGTACTCATCCACTCGTTCAGCAGCGTGCCACGCATGAGCTGTCCGCTAGTGACGTGCATATCGCTCAGTTCAACGCCGCCCCAAAAGCCGAACGTGTAATCGCCGCCGATGATCTCGATGATGCGGCGCAGCGTGATCATGTGGCGGTCGAGGCTCAACTTGCCGATCAAATTTTGCTGATCCCACCACGCATCAGGCGCGACGATCAATTCGAGCGTAAGCTGTGTGGGCGTTAAGCGCAGTTCGATCACGGGGTGGCGCAGGGCTTCGACTTGCGCGCCGTCGCGCCCCATCAAGCGCTCGACTTGGCGCGCGTGATCCTGCGGACACAGAAACACACCGCCTAACCCATTCAATGTCCCCGGCGCGGCAACCGAACGCTGCGCGATCACTTGGCTGCGATCCCAATGGGGGTGCAAATCGTAATTGTTCTCACGGATGCGGCGATAGAGGGCGCGGTGCAGTTCGATGAATTTATCGCGCGCAAGCTGAGCGGCTGACGACAACCCTCCAGCCTGTTCATATTCGGCTTGGGCAAAGTAGGATTGCATGGTTGCCTCCTCAACAGCACTTTATGGATCAGTTATGAAGCAGTATACACAAATGTAAAATAAACGTTTTCTCAACCTATACTTAAGGATACTGCAATGTGCCGCTTTCCTAACGAAATTCACAAAAAATTCATATAATCTTTCGGATTATGGCACGATCAAACATCCTGCCCCGCGCCGCGTGATCAATTGCACCCTGAAAATGGATACCGGCACGCTAGCGTGGGCGGGCGCAGCGATCTACAATCGTGGTTGTGGCTGCATTGTTGTGCGTCTTGCACAGCGCACTTAGAGAAGGGAAATCAGCAGAATGTCCATCACCCAGCATGATGTGTTTGAATATCATCGTCGGGGACGCCCCGGCAAGATCGAAGTCGTCGCCACCAAGCCGCTGGAAACTCAGCGCGATCTCTCGTTGGCATACTCGCCCGGTGTGGCTGAAGTTGTGTTGGAGATCGATAAGCACCCGTTGGCGGCGTATGAATTCACGGCGAAAGCGAATCTGGTCGCGGTGGTCAGCAACGGCAGCGCGATTTTAGGCTTGGGCAATCGCGGCGCGCTGGCATCAAAGCCGGTCATGGAAGGCAAAGGCGTGCTGTTTAAGCGCTTTGCTGACGTGGACGTGTTCGACATCGAGATCAACGCCAAGACCGCCGAGGAGATCATCGCGGTGGTGCGCGCCATCGCGCCGACGTTTGGCGGCATCAACCTTGAGGACATCAAAGCGCCGGAATGTTTCGAGGTTGAAACACGCCTGCGCGCCGAACTCGACATCCCCGTCTTTCACGACGATCAGCACGGCACGGCGATCATCAGCGGCGCGGCGCTGCTTAACGCGGTGAAAGTGACGGGTAAGCCGCTCGAAGCGATGCGCGTGGTGATCAGCGGCGCGGGCGCCAGCGCCATCGCCACCGCCGATTTTTACGTCACGCTCGGCATCAAGCGCGAAAACATCCTCATGTGCGACTCGGCAGGCGTGATCTACGCCGGGCGCGAAGAAAACATGAACGAGTACAAAATTCGTTATGCTAATCACACCGACGCGCGCACCCTTGAGGATGCCGTGCGCGGCGCGGATATGTTCTTAGGCTTGTCGGGCGCGGGCGTGATGACGCGCGACATGGTGCGCTCGATGGCGGAAGACCCGATCATCTTCGCGCTGGCGAATCCCACGCCGGAGATCATGCCCGAAGAAGCGTTCGCCGTGCGTAAAGATGTGATTATGGCAACCGGACGCAGCGATTACCCCAATCAGGTGAACAACGTCTTGGGCTTCCCCTTCATCTTTCGCGGCGCGCTCGATGTGTACGCCCGCCAGATCAACGAGGAAATGAAAGCGGCAGCCGCGCAAGCGCTTGCTAACCTGACGATGGAAGATGTCCCCGACAGCGTGCTGAACGCCTACGGCTTAACCGCGCTGCGCTTCGGGCGCGAATATCTGATCCCCAAGCCGCTTGATCCGCGCGTGCTGTTGTGGGTTGCGCCTGCCGTCGCCCAAGCCGCGATTGCCAGCGGCATGGCGCGCCGCGAGATCGACATGGACGCCTACCGCGACGAACTGATCGCGCGGCAGGGCATCGGACGGCAAACGCGCAGTCGCATCATCAACAAGGCGAAGGCGGGAACGCTCAAGCGCGTGCTGTTCGCGGAAGGCGAAGAACCCAAGATCATCCGTGCGGCGGCGGCGGTCAGCGAAGAACGACTCGCTACGCCGATCCTGCTGGGGCGGCGCGACGAGATCATCAGCGCGATTGAACGCCTAGGCTTGCGCTTTCAGCCGCAGATCGTTGACCCTTACGATGAGGGGATGCGCGCGCGGTATCAAGATGCGCTGTATCAACTGCGCCAACGCAGCGGCGTCAACATGGCGAAAGCGCGCGCCCTGCTGCGTGATCGCAATTATTTAGGCGCGGTCATGCTGCACAAAGGCGAAGCCGACGCCTTCATCAGCGGGCTGACCTATGAGTATCCCGATGTGGTGCGTCCGGCGTTGCAATTGTTCCATACGCAAGCGGGCGTGACGCACGCGGCGGGCGTGTATCTGGTGATCGTCAAAGGGCGCGTGTATCTGTTCACCGATGCGACCGTCAACATCGATCCCGATGCGGCGACGCTGGCGGAGATCGCGCTGCTGGCGGCTGATTTCGCGCGCACGCTCGATCTTGAGCCGAAAGTCGCGATGCTCTCGTTCAGCAACTTCGGCAGCACGCCGCATCCGTTATCGAAGAAGGTGCGCGATGCCGTCGAGATCGTGCGCGAACGCCGCCCCGATCTGATCATCGATGGCGAGATGCAAGCCGATGCCGCTGTCGTCCCCGAATTGATCGATCAGCGCTATCCGTTCAGCCGCGTGAAGGATGCCAACATTCTGGTGTTCCCCAATTTATCGGCGGCGAATGTGGCGTATAAGCTGCTCGGTCGCTTGGGCGGCGCGGAAACCATAGGACCCATCCTGCTTGGCACAGGCGCGCCGATCCATGTGCTGCAAGCGGGCGATGATGTCGAGGATATTGTCGCCATGACCGCTGTTGCCGTCATGGACGCGCAGAATCGCGCGCTCGGCGGGTAGAACACATAACGCGGGGCGATCCAGTGTGGATCGCCCCCCTGCTTGCTGCTGATCAATCGTCGATCGTAAAGATGCTGCCCGCACCACGCCCGTACACATCCGGGAAGTAGAACTCTTGCGCGGTCGGCGGGATCACGTTGTATTCACCCGCCAAGCCCGCGCGAATGGTGTAGACATATTCATACGTGCCGGCGGGCAAGTAGGTGCTGTACAGCACCACCATCTCATCACGATATTCAATGTTGCTGAAATACCACCAGCCCCACCCGAACGCCAGCGGATTTTCGGGATTCAGTTCGGGCTGCGTGCCGATCTGCTGGCTGGTCAGCAAATTGGGATCAACCGCATCGCTGCCCGCCGGAATCGGGTCTTGAATCACGACGTAGTGCAAGTCGTTGGGCGCGATCACGCTCAGTCGCACCTGAATGGTGTCGCCCACGCGCGCGCTGGTCACGTCGCGTTCGTCCCCGTCGGCGTCGATCATCGTGTAGCGACGGCTGACGCTGACCCCGCGCTCCAGCGGTTCGATCTCCGGCACGGGCAGATACACGTTGAGGAAGGCGGTGTAATACAGCGTTCCCTCGCCCTCATCGACCGCGATCACCAAGCGATTGACTTCGCCGCGCAGCATCTCGCTCACGTCGATGCGTAAGCGCTCGACTTCGCGCACGTTAGCGGGCGTGGCTTCACCCGTCGCCAGCACATCATCGTTGAACGACGCCGCGAAGTTGTAATCGGGTTGCAGTTCGCCGCTGTAGACCATCCAGTCGGTCAAGCCCATCACCGCCCACGCGGTTTCCTGTGTGGTTTCCCACGCATCCGCCGTGCGCTGCGATACTAGATAGCGCACGATGTTGGGGATCAGCGGGTTGTCAGGGTTGATCTGCAAGAAGGCACGCAGCGCAATTGAAGTCGTGCGCGTGTCGGTCGTCCAGTTGCGATAGTCGCGGCTTGGTTCATTCCAGTGCGCGCCGGATGCGCTGATCGCGGCGACACTCGCCAGGTCGCTCAGCAGGGTGTTGGCGCGTGCGTCGCTGGGGTCGAGCAGGTGCAGCGCCATCGCCAGGAATGCGCGCGCGTCGTAATTCAGACTGTCGCGGAACTCGTACATATTCGCCGTGCGCGCCACATCGCCCGCGCCGCTGTAGGCAAGCGCATACAAGATGAACGCCTGCCGATTGCGCTGCCAGACGCGGGTGTCCAGCCCGATCGGGATCAGTTCGCCGCGCAGGTAAGTTTGCGCGTTGGTGATCACGCGGTCGCTGATGTCGAAGCCTTGATCGCGCGCCGTGACCAAGCCGACCAGCGCATACGCCGTGACCAGCGGATTGGCTTCGTCTTGCACAAACCAGCCCCACCCGCCGCTGGTTTTCTGCTGCGCGTACAAACGCTGCACGGCGAAGCTGACATTTTGCGTGAGCGCGCGTTCGAGAACGGCATCAGCGAGGTCGAGTTCCGCCAACGCGCGATAGGTGATGATGTTGGGTAAGAAGCGGCTGATCGTTTGCTCAATACATTGATGCGGGAAATTCTGTAGATATTCAAGCCCATCGACGGTGGTCGCAGCCAGCGAACGCTCCAGCGTGACATCGAGCGTGCCGCGCGTCACGTCAAAGTCGGTCGGCAAGCTGATACCCTCGGTCACGCTGTTACCCGCCGCCACCACGCCCGCCGTGCCGACGGTTTCCGGCGCTTCATAGCGATACACGGGCAGCAGGCGATCAGCACCCACGCCTAACGGCGGTTTGCTGGCGTCGGTATATTGTCCGTCGTTGGCGTTGGCGAAGAAGGTCACATCAACGGCGGCGACATCGTCAACAGTCACGCGCCAACTGACGCGCGTTCCCGCCCGCGCTGGCACGCTGACGGTCTGCGTGAGGGCGACTCCCGCCGACGGCGTGACGCCCTGTGCTTGCAGCGTGACGGCGACTTCGAGCGCTTCATCGGTGTTATTGTTGACCACCGCGCCCAGATCAAGCTGATCGCCCACCACGAAGAAGCGCGGCGTTACCGGACGGATCAGCACGGGTTTGGTGCTGATGATGTCATAGGTGGTCTGCCCGACCAGCGTCACGCCATCCGCGCCATCGGTGAGCGCGCGCGCATCCAGTCGCCACGTCGTCAGGTTATCGGGCAGCGTCACATCAAATGTAGCGATGCCGTCCGCGTCGGTGATCACGCTGGCGTTCCAGTAAGGCGTATCGACAAATTCCTGCCGAATGTCGAAGATGCCGCCTTCACCAAAGCCGCCGTCGCCACCCTTGATCGTGTCTAACACTTCTTGCGTGATCTGGTCGGTGTTGATGGTCAGCGGCGTGGACGTGACCACGCTCAAACCCTGCGCGCCGTAGAAGAAGTTAATCAGCGGCTGCGAGTTCGACGGCGCGATGGTCAGCACGGCGAGATCGGTCAGCCCGACGCCGACTTCCGCGCGCACGGGTTCGCCGCGCCAATCGGTGGCGCGCACGATATAGGTCACGGTGTCGCCGGGACCCGCTTGTTCGACGCTTGGCTCAACTTCGAGCGTAATGATCTTGCGATCCGTTTCGACGGCGATATTTGCCAAGCCCATGCGGAACGTCGCCACCGGATTATTCTCGTCCACGCCCTTGACCAGCAGCACGCTGACGTAGACATTGGGCGCGAACTCTTCCGTGATCGGCAGTTCATACACATACGAGTTGCTGGTCATGGTCACGCGCTCGACCACCAGCGTCGAACCGCGCTCCACGCTGATCAGCGCTTCGACTTCACCCTGAAACGGCGATGTGATCAGAACTTCGGCGGTGTCGCCAATTTCGTACTCGGTGCGATCCGTGATCAGGTCGATGCGGTTGCTGTTCTGCTGCCGCCACGCGACATAATTGCTGCCCGCCACCCAGATATACGCCGACGCGATCACTTCGTTGCCCGCCGCATCGCGCGTGATGGCATTGACCTTGTAGACACCGCCCTCTGGCGCGGTGAAGGTATACACGGCGCGCCCGTCGGCGTCGGTCGTGACTGTGCCTTCAACGATGGCGACTTCTTCATAGTCATAGCGCCACACGGTGCGCCCGTCGGCGTCCTCTTCCTGCACGCTGAACCACTCGCGGCGCACGATCTCGACCTCGATTTCCGTGTTCGGCACGGGATCGCTATCCCAATCGACGGCGATCACGTTGATCGCGGCTTCAGCGCCTGCCGTGCTGACGTACTGCTCCGGTGCGACACCCACATACACCGCGCCTTTGTGCACGATCACCTCAGATCGACCAGCGACCGCCTGCCCGCTTTCATCCATGACAATGGCTTCGAGCGTGAACACCTGACTGGTAGCAATATCCTGTAAATCCGCCGGAACTTCGACCAGCAGCAGACCGTCACCATCGGTGACGCCTTCGCCCTGCGTGACCACGCCACCGTTCGGCGCATAAAACGCGCTCGCACCGCGATCGCGGTCGAAGTCGGTGAAGCTGTACGATCCCGCGCCCGTGTAGTTGAAGTTATAAGGTGCTGCTACCACGGTGTATTCGACCTGCGCGCCTGTGACGCTGCCGCCGAAGAAGTAGCGCGCGTCGATGGCAAACGTGATCGTTTCGTTCTGCGCCACTTCCGGTTGATCGGGCGTGACGGTCACTTGAAATTCGGGCGCGCGATATTCCGCCACGCCGAAGCTGAGCGAACCCAACGGGTTGTAAAAATCATTCTCAGTCATGCCGGGAAGCTGCGCGATGATGCGATATTCCCCTAATGGCACATCCGTGCCGATTTCAAACACGCCGTCGAACGCGCCGAACTCGTTCAGCGTCAGCGTCTCGTTGAACACGATCTCGCCGTTGGGATCAAGCACGCGCACGGGGATCGTGTCAAAATCGGGCGCGGTGTAGGTCACGTCGTTTTGCGCGCGCACGATGCCGCGAAAATACACGGGCTGATCGGGGCGATACAAGGGGCGATCCGTGTACAGATACGTGCGGTGATCCGATGGGTAGTAGTTGGCTTGTTGACCGAACGACCACGCATCGATCCCGCTTGACCAGTAACTCACGCCGATGCCAAAGTGTTCGTCTGTGCGCACAACAGCGACGCGCCGTGCATTCAGGTCAACAGCGCGCGGCAGATCAGCCTGTGCGATGCCGTCAGCGTCGGTCACGACTTCGGCGGCTAAACCCGTGTTGGTGTAAATCTGCACGGGCAGGTTTGCCAGCGGCACGCCCGTGTTCACGTCGGTCACCCACAGGGTCACGCCTGCCAACGCCGATTTCATGGTCACGTTGGCGGTGCCAACCACCAACAAATGATTTCGTTCGAAGTTATCGGGGGGGTTGACGTTGGGTATTTGCGCGCGCAGCAGGTAAATGCCCTGCGGCAAACGTTCGCCATCCGCGCCCGTTAGCACGGTGCGCGTTTCAGCTTCGCCGAAGCGCGGTTCGAGATAATATTCGGTGGTGTCGCCTTCAGCCACCCACGCGCGTGATCCGTCGCGCAGCGTGATTTCCCACCACAGGAAGTTGTTGGCGCACACGGGCCCGCCCACGATCTCAAGCGCATAATCGCGGTACAACTGATCGACCACTTCGCCACTGGGCGCGCTGGCGCGGGCGCGCAGCGGTTCCGGCGCGGCGATCACGATGGCGGGATCACCCACCTGTAAGCGACTGGCGGGCGCACCGGGACAATCGGCGCTGACCAGCGCGCCTAAGTCGAGCAGTTCATAGCGCACGAGATTGCGCGGCGCGACCGATGGAATCGTCCAGCGTTGTAACGGGTCACCAATCGTCAGATATTCAAACGGATCATAGCGCTGTCCGCGTGACAGCGCGTTGATGAAGTCTTGATCGGTCACGTTGAACAACTGCAAATCGACGTCGCTCACGTTCATATGCGTGAGGTAAAGCCGCGTTTGCTCGGCATAGGCGTTGTAAAAGCCGATGTCGCCGGGCGTGCGTAAGCTCAACTGTGGGTCGTAATCACCCGTTGAAAAGCGCACCACGGTTTCAGTGGTGATCACGTTGCCGTAGATGTCCTCCATGCCGGGTTGCAGCGTGATCGTGTAATCGGCGCCGGGCAGGAACGAGAAATTGAGATAATACTCGTTGTTGTAATCGCTGTAATAGAAGTCTAAGCCGTATTCGGGTTCGGGTTCGATCACGATGCGCGAGCGCAGCGTCGATGTGTCCATGGGCGACGCGAACATGATCCGCACACCGCCAAACGGACGCACAGCGCGCTCGCCGTCGCTTGGGTCAACCCGAACGACCGCCGGCAGCGGAATGGTGGCGAAGTTGAAAAAGAACGCGCCCGTCAATTCGGCGCCGCCGGATGCCGACAGCGCGGCAGCGTTCGCGAACTGCGCTTGATATTCGCCGCCAAACGCGAGATTTTCACTGGGCGCGAAGGCGAAACCAGCAGCATCATCCGCCCACGTGAACGTGCCGGAAATTTCAGCCTCGGTGTTCAGATTAATCAATTGGAAGGCACGCTCGACGCTGGCGCGATCCATCGGTTGATTGAAGCGCACCTGTACCGGTCGATCAATCCGCACGCCCTGCGTGCCATCGTTCGGCACAGTTTCGATGATGCGCGGCAGTTCCGTTTCAAATGTCCAGGTGAACGCTTCGGCTTGGCGCGTTCCATCGACGGCGGTCAGATCAGCATCCACGCTGACGCTGTAAGACGTGCCGCCCGCCAGCCCCGGATCGGGCGTGAACTGGTAGATCGATGTGTTGACCCACTCGCCGCTGCCTTGCACGGAAGGCGAGAACGTCAGCGGATTGGGCAAGTTGGCTTGATCCTGCGTGATGCCCAATGGCACCACCGGACGATTGAAAATCACTGTGATGATGGCTTCGGGGTCAATGCCAGTGGTGGCATCGGCGGGCAGCACATCCACGACGCGCAGCACGTTGGCATCCGGCGGCGTGTCGGTCGGCGCATCCTGGGCGTAAAGCACGCCCGACAGCAGCAGCACCCCCATGAACATGAGCAAAAATCGGCGCATGGTGAGAAATCCTTCGCGCTAAGGTGAAAAATAAGCCGTATCCCTCTAAAAATCAGTATAACGGCATTTCACCCAACGGGTGGGCTACGCTTACGCGGCGGATCGGGGGCGGTGTGGGGATAGTGTGACAAAATGATCTCCACCCCCTTGCACGTAGTAAGGCGAGGGAGTGGAGTCTGGTTGAGGGTTAGACGCTTACGCGCGCAGCGTCGCGCCTAATTCGCGCTCGCACGCCTTGACGATCTTGCCCTGTACGCGCGCGACCTCTTTATCGGTCAGCGTGCGCTCGTCAGTCTGATAGACCAGATTATAGGCGAGACTCTTATGTCCGTCGGGGATCGACCCGCCCGTGTACACGTCGAACAGGCGCGCGCGCTTAAGCAAGTCGCCGCCCGCTTGCACGATCACGGCTTCGACCGCCGCCGCTGACACATCCGCTTTGACGACCAGCGCGATAGCTTGCAGCACGGGCGGCGTG
>JBGSRB010000440.1:0-14262 GCA_041737735.1 Anaerolineae bacterium
CAATTCAAATTACGTACCAATGTTGACACCTTAAACCAATGATGAGCCGCGCAATATTGTCTTTTAAGCCGAAAACTGTTAGATTGTAATCTATGCTGTTTAAGTTAAGGCTACTCTTGTCCTGTGATCGGGCAGTGATCAATGATTCCGTTCGACATTCCCGATTTAGTCGTTCACGAAACCATCGGCGGCAGCGAGACGCAGCGCCGTGCGCTGCTGGCATTGTACGCGGAAATTTTTCCGGCGTATGCCTACTATCTGCCCTACATGGATTACAAAATGCGCCAAACCATCGATCACGATCCCGCCTTCATTGAGCGCTGGTGGCTGCTGGAAATTGATGGCGCTCCGGCGGCGCTGGCGCTGTTCAAATATTCCCCCGCGCATGATCTCAGCTTTAACTTAACGACGGCGGTGCATCCCAACTTTCGCAAGTTCTCAGTCGCGGGTCATGAGCGGTTGGTCACGTTTTTACTCGATGCGATGGAACGCCAGACTCATGCCGACGCCGCCGCGCACGAGCGCCCGCAGCCAACGGGCATGATCGCTGAGTTCCAGACACCCGAAGCCGATATGACCGCTGAAGAAAAACAATGGCATCTGCATGTGATGAAGCGTTTCCGTGGCATGGGTTATCTCGAAATGCCAATTGCCTACCGTGAACCGCCGTATATCTTCGGCAGTGAAGCCCTGCTTGCGGGCGTTGAACCGTCTGACATGGGCTTTCACGACATGATCTTAACCATCAAACCGACCACGAGCGCCCCCGTTGCGCCCACCGATCACGATGTCATGCAGCGCAGCGCGTTGATGATCCTAGTGGATCATTATAAACTGCCGCATGATCATTGGGTGGTGCAACTGGCGCTGCAATCCATCGCCCCCTATGGGAGGACAGCCTGAGATGACCACCAGCGCGCCAATGTACCACAGCAATCTGTATTTGAGCATCCGCTTAAAGATTCTGATGTCATTTATGGTCTTGTTCGTCGCCATTCTGACGGCAACTTACTTTTGGTTTTTCACTTTTTCGGTTCAGCGTGCGATCAGTCGCGTGACGGAAGACCTCGACGTGTTGCTGACCGGCGCGCTGGCGCGTGTCGATGGCGATGCCTTCATTGAATTGGCGCGCGAGGCTGAAGTCAACGACGAGGGCTATTCCGATGACCCGCGTTACTGGGATCATGCCAATGTTCTCGGCGCGGTCGCCCGGCTTGACCCACGCAGTGGCTTATATACGTTCATCGCAGGCGACCGCGAAGAAGAACTAATCTTCATCGGCAGCAGCGGCGCCGTTGCCGAAACACCTTTCGGCGCGTTGTTCCGCGAAAGCTGCTATCAAGACCCGGAATGTGGCGATCTCACGCCCAACCTTGAAGCCATCCGCACGGGCGAACTGATCCACGACACGCAAATTTACGAAGACCGTTGGGGCAGTTGGATTTCCGGCTACGCCCCCATCCGCAACTCGCAAAATCAAGTTGTCGGCGCGCTCGGCGTCGATTTCCGCGCCGACTACGTCATCCAGATTCGCCGATCGCTCGAAACGACTTTCCTGATCGCGTTCATCTCGACATTGGCAGCCTGCGGCGTCGTCGTGTTCATCCTCGCCCGCCGCATGACCGAGCAGGTGCGCCGCCTGACCGCCTTTGCCGCACGCATTGGTGAAGGTGATTACGATCTCGACCTGACACCGCTGCGCCGTGCCAATTTCCCCGACGAGATTACCACAATGGCGAATGTATTCGACATCATGATCGAAAAAGTCGCCCAACGTGAACAGCGGCTCAAGCAGCAGGTGGCAGATTTGCAAATTCAGATCGATCACGCGCGCCGCGATGAACAAGTGCGCGAGATCGTCGATAACGACTTTTTTCAGGCGTTGCAATCGAAAGCCGCAACCATGCGCGCCCGTCGCAGCTTTTCCGAAGCGGGAGATGAGGAATAATCTTGAGTTTCACAGTCGATCACGCGCTGCCCGTCGTCGTCGTCTGCAACATCTCGGAAACGTTCTATCCTTTCCTCAGCCGCGCACCGCAGCCCGACGAGATCGTGCGCGGCGAACAATATCGCGGGGATCGCGCGCTCGTGTGGTGCGGCGATCCCAAGTTGGTGATCACCAGTTTGGCGATCCCGCATTATGAATTGATCACGCAGCAAGCGCGCTATCCCAACACGGTTTACGCTGTGCCGGAACACGCCAGCGCCGATTTAGCCCATGATATTCTGCGCGACTCGGCGCTGCTGCAACGGATCATCCATCACGCGGGGGAAGCGCAGACGATTCAGCTTGTCCCCTACGCGGCGACAACGCAATTTTACGACTTGGTGGAAACCCTGCGCCGCGTGCATAACCTGACCGTGATCTTGCCGGAAACGCCCGAACGCGATCATCTGTGGGTGCGCGACTATATCGACTCGAAGAACGGCTATCGCGTGTTGGTGTCGCGCTGGCTGCCCAACGCCGATGATCTGCTGCTTGAGGGTTTTGTCTGTCCTACGTATGAAGAAGCGGCGGATGCGGCGCACTGGTTCAGCACGCGCGGGCGCGGCTGCGTCGTCAAAGCCGATGATGGCGAAAACGGCTTCGGCAACATCCGCGTGCAGGCGGGTGATTTTGCCACGCCCGCTGATCTGCTGGCGCATCTGCACGCCAACCCGCTTCTCAACAAACCACCGCTGACCGTCGAAGCACTGGTCACAGGCGATCATCTGCTTTCGCCCTCGCTGGAAGTCTACGTGCCGCCCGCTGCACAAGGCGAACCGCGCATCACCTACACCAGCGATCAACTGTTCAACGGCTTCGGGAATTTCTGCGGCGTGCTGGTCAGCCGTGAACTGATACAAGCATCATGGTATGCGCCGCTGGCGGAAAGCGGCATGATCATCGCACGCCAACTGCAAGCGTTAGGCTATGTCGGGCATTTCGACTTGGACTGCATTGTTGACGACGATGCACGCCTGTATTTGCTGGAGATCAACCCGCGCCGCACGGGTGGCACGCATGTACATGATTTCGGCTTGCATGTGTTCGGCGCGGATTATCTCGATCAGGTGAGCATGATCAGCAACGACTCGCTCACGAGCGGGGGCATTGCTGATTACGCGACGCTCTACCGCGTGATCGCGCCCCTGCTTTACCCGATCAACGGTGAAGCGCGCGGCATGTTCCCGATGGTCACGTCGGCGCTGGCGGATCACGAGTTCGGCGGCATCTTCGTCGGACGCGATACCGCCGATGCCCTTAGCGTGTTTGAAGCGGTGCAAGCGGCAGTCGCGGCGTATGCGGCTGACGCCTAAATTGTCGGTTGTTCGACTTCATCCGTAAATTGGCGACGATACAACTGCGCGTATAATCCGTTGCGCTCAAGCAACTGCTCGTGCGTGCCATCTTCGACGATGCGCCCGCGCTGCATCACCAGAATGCGATCCACTTCGCGGATTGTACTAAGGCGATGCGCGATCACCAAGCTGGTGCGCTGCTCCATCACGCGGTGCAAGCCCGCTTGAATGAGTGCTTCGGTCTCAGTGTCGATGCTGCTGGTCGCTTCATCCAAAATCAGGATGCTGTCGGGGTTATGCAGCAGCGCCCGCGCCAAAGCGAGCAACTGACGCTGACCCTGCGACAAATTCGCGCCACCCGGCATTAACCGATAGTCATAAGCATCAGGCAGGCGCTCGATGAATTGATCCGCGCAGGCGATCTGCGCCGCGCTGTGCATCTCCTCATCGGTGATCGAGTCATCGAACAGGCGAATGTTATCGGCAATCGTGCCATTGAAGCAGTACGGGTTTTGCGGCACCACCGTGACTTGTTTCCGCAGTTCGTTCAGGCTCATGGCGCGCACGTCCACGCCATCGATCAACACACTACCTTCGTTCACGTCGTAGAAGCGCGCCAGCAAGCCCGCCAGTGATGTTTTGCCCGCGCCCGTCGCGCCGACAATCGCCACACGCTGCCCGCCGGGAATGTGCAGGCTGAGATCGCGCAGCACCAAGTGGCGCGGCTCATAACCAAAATTGACATGCTCTAATTGCAGCGAGTGCTGCACCCATTCCGGCTGTGAGGGCTGCGGCGGCTCGACAATCTCCGGCTGCACGCGCAGCATCCGCGCAATGCGTTCGCCCGCCGACAACGCCGTTTGAATCTGCGCGAACTGCTCGGCAAGCTGCATCAACGGCTCGAACGTGCGCCGCGCATAATCAATAAACGCGATCAACATGCCCACTGTTGCCCAACCCGCCAACACGCCCGTGCCACCGCCATACAACATCAGCGCCAGCGCTACCGTGATCAGAATTTGCAGCAGTCCGGCATACCATGTGTAATAGTCGCGCATCTTCGTATGCACTTCACGCATATTGGCGTTGATCACGCGGAAACCCTCACGGCTGACCGCCTGCCGACCAAACAACTGCACGATCAACATGCCGCCGATCTGCTCGTTGAGATACGCGAGATATTCGCCCACCACTTTATGATATTCCGACGACGCGCCGCGAATGCGAACCCGAAAGAACACCGTGATCAGCAGCATGATCGGCACGACCGCCAGCGTCAGCAGCGCCAAGCGCCAGTTGATCAGCAGCATGACGATCACAATGCCGAACATCGTCACCATATTGCTGGCAACCACGACGAAACTGGTGGACATGAGTTCGGTCAGCGCTTCGATGTCGTTCGACATACGTGCGACGATCTGCCCGACCGGTGTATTGTTGAAGAAGCGCATATCCTGCTTGAGGATATGCTCGAATAACTGTTGACGCAGCGTGAGCAGCGCATTTTGCCCGACGGTTTGCAGCAGATACGTATGCGCGAAACGCACAACGAAAATCCCGACGATCAGCGCGAGATACCCCACGCCATACGGAATCAAGCCCGTTAAATCACCATCGGCGATGGGTCCATCGACGGCAAGCTGCACCGTGTAGGGCATGAGCAGCGTCAACCCCGTGACCACGCCCAACATCACGAACACCGCGATCAACTGCACCCAATACGGCGCGAGAAACCGTCCCAACATCCAGTAGAGATGGCGATCCGTGACATTAGCGCCACCCGTCATCAGATCATCGGGCGTGTGCGGTTTATTTGGCGGTGTATTCAGCGGCGTGCGGTTCGTCTGCACCATGCGCGTCACCATCCCCTTTCAATTCACGTTCGACCATCGCGGTGTAAGCGCCGCCCTGCGCCAATAATTCCTCATGCGTTCCCTGCGCGATGATGCGCCCCTGATCGATCAGCACCACCAGATCAGCATCTTTCACGGTGGCAATGCGATGCGCGATGATCAAGCTGGTGCGTCCGCGTGCTGAGCCGCGTGTTCGCAGCACACCGCGCAAGCCCACCAAAATATCGGCGGCGGTGTGCGTATCCACACTGGAAAGCGCATCGTCCAGCACCAACAGCGCCGGATCACGCGCCAGCGCCCGCGCAATCGCCACACGCTGCTTTTGTCCACCGCTGAGCATCACACCTTTTTCGCCGACCAATGTCTCGATGCCATCGGGAAGCTGTTCTAAGTCGTTGCTCACGCGCGAGATCACCAGCGCGCGCTCAAATTCTTCATCGCTCAAGTCGGGTCTGCCCATACGGACATTCTCGCGCAGCGTGTCGCTGAACAGAAACGTGGTCTGCGGCACATAGGCGATGGCACGACGCAGCGCATCAAGATCGAGATCGCGCACATCGACGCCATCAATCAGCACGCGCCCTTTGGTGGGATCAAGCACGCGCGCCAGCAAGTTGACCAGCAGGGTTTTACCTGCGCCCGTCGCGCCAACCAACGCCACCACCGCGCCCGCCGGAATATGCAGATTAACATCGTGCAGCAGCCACTTGCCATCGAGCTGCACGCTGACATGCTCAAACGTGATCGCCACGTCGATGCGCGCCAGTTCGCGCGGGTGCGCGGGCGTGGTGATCACCGCGTCTTGCAGCATCGGCGTGATGCGCGTGAGCGCGCCGCGCGCCTGCTGGTAACGCTGATAGATCATGCCCAGTTGCAGCAACCACGAGCTGATCGTCGCCAAGTACAGTAAGAACTGCGTGAAGTTGCCGAGCGTGATCGTCCCGTTGATCGCCATGATGCCGCCGAACAACACCACCACGCCCGCCACCAACTGCGAGATCGCGTTAGGCAACATGCCGACGGGTTCGTAACGGCGCTTGAAGAACAGCCAGCGCCGACGCATTTCGGTGTTTTCCGCGCGGAAGCGCTCGATTACAGCGTCTTCTTTGCCAAACGTCTTGACCGTCTGAATGCCGCTGGTGATGTCTTGCACGAATGACGACACATTCCCCGCTTGATCCTGCACACGCTCGAACATCGGCGCTAAAGCCATGCCCGCTTTGACCTGAAATCCTGTCGAGATCGTCAGCACCACAAACGCGAGGATCGTCAGCGTGACATCGACCGCCGCCAGCAGCGCGAACGTGATCACGACCGATGTGATCGCGCTGCCGAAGCGCATGAACGAGATCATCATCAAGCGCCAGATCGCGTCAATATCGGTATACATGCGCGAGATCAAGTCGCCCGTGGCGCTGCGCTGGTAGAAGGCATGTTCCAGCGTCACCAAGTTGTCGAACAAGTCGCGGCGTATGTCGTAATTGACACTGTACGCCACCTGCCCGCTGAACAACCGCTGCGCCCAGAAGAAGATCACGGTTAAGATGGCTAAACCGACCAGCAGCGCGAGATCGGGCAACAGCTGTTCCGGCGTGTAGCCCGACAGCACATGATCGATGATCACACCGATCAAAAATGGCTCGAACGCCGCCGTGATGCCGCCGCCCACCCCGCACACAACTGATAACAACGCCGCTGCGCGATGCCGCCCAATGTAACCGAGCAACCAGCGCATATTCGCTTGCGGCGCGCGTTTAGGCGGCTCATCTTCGAGCCGCGCCGCGTTCAAGATCGCCAACTTCACACCCTCGCATAATGTTTGTAACGGAAAAGCTGTTCACTGATCGTAACCGACGCCAATAAGTCCACTTCAAACCAACTATACCCAAAACGGATCAACTTAAAAAGGCGCGGATCGCTCCACGCCTTTTGGTCAAACAGCAACAACGTCGTGGTTTACGGCTGACTGTTCACATCGATCACCACTTTGACCACTTGGTCAGCGTAAGCGACATTGAGCTTAAACGCTGCATCCGCTTGCGCCAACGGAAACCGATGCGAGATCAGCGCGTCAAGATCGAGCCGATCCCGTTCGCGCGTGGCAAGCTGGATCGCACGCGGGTAGACATGTTTCATGCGCCGCGACATGACGATGGTCAGCCCTTTGCGGCGCGCGGTCGAATGCTTGATCGAGAATTTGTCCTCCGACGGAATCCCGACCAGCACCACACGCCCACCCAAGCGCGCCATTTCCGCCGCCTGACCAACCGTGTGATCCGCCCACGCCGCCTCAAACACCAGATCGACGCCGCGCCCGTGGGTCACGTCCTTGATCACTGCCACCGGATCAAGATCATCGGTCACGGTGTAGGCTTCAGTCGCGCCCGACGCTTTGGCGCGTTCGGCGCGCCACGCCAGCTTATCAAACACATACACGGGATCAGCGCCATTCATGCGCGCCAACCGCGTGATCAGCAAGCCGATGCAGCCTGCGCCGATCACCGCCACCGAGCGCGCAACTTTGATCTTGCCCAAGTCAACCGCGTGCAGCGCGACACCCAATGGTTCGAGCAGCGCCGCGCCCGCATCGGTGATCGCGTCGGGAATGGGGAAGCACGCCCGCGCCGACACGATCATGTGTTCTTGCAACGCGCCATCATCGGGATACAACCCGCAGAAGTGCAGTCGGCGGCACAAATTGGGATGCCCCGCTTCGCACATCTCGCAGCGCCAGCACGGTGTCGCCGGATCAACCGCCACGCGCTGACCGACATGCAGCAGTTCGCCTTCGCCGTCGAGCGCATCCGCGCCCAACGCGATCACCGTGCCGCCGAATTCATGCCCCAACACCAGCGGCGACGTAATATCGGTGTCGCCTATGCGCGCGTCGAGATAATTGTGCAGGTCTGATCCACAAATGCCCACCGCCCCGACCACAATCTTGACCTCACCCGCGCCGGGGTCGCGCGGCGGATCAATGTGATCGATCCGCAAGTCGCTTGCGCCATACAAGCGCGCCGCCAACATGATTTTTAGTCCTTTCGTTCCAGCAAGAATGTCGGCACGACGCTGCCGCCGCCCGCCGTCACATTGAGCAGCGACGCCGATGAGAGGCGCGTTAAACAGCCGTTGACCGTTTTGCCGTAGAACACATACGGATCAGCATCGACATGGCGCGGGCTGATGTCGAGCGCGCCATTGATCCACGATGGGAAATCGCGCGTGATCGATTCGACTCGTTCCTGCACCACGAATGGCTCAGCCAGCGCATGGCTCAGCGAGTCCGCCCATTCTTCATCGGACGCTTCCCAGCCCAAGCACACGCCTTTGCCGCCATATTCATCATTCGGCTTGAGGACGAAACGATCGCGATGATCGTTGATGAATGTGAGCAAGTCCACTTCCTGCCCGTGATAAACCGTCGCGCGGTCGCTGACGGCGCGCGTCCAGGGGATATGTTCGTGAATCACCCGAAGCTGCTCATAATCAAACAGGTGTTCGTTGCGTTCGTCGCTGACAAAGGCAAAACTCGCTTTTTTCGCCATCAGCTTGCAGCTAAACGAGTTGGTCATCAACACTTTGCGATCACGCACCGCCTGCACAATCGGGTTATCAATGCCCATGCGCGCGATCATTTCGCTGATCAGCACACGCTTATAGATCACATCCACACGGAAATTGCCCACCCACAAATGACCGTCGTGATACTCCAGCGCGCGCGGATCGACCATGAAGGTTTTCACGCCGTGCGCCTCAAGATAAGCGCGGGTGATGCTGTGTTCGTTCAGCGTCGGCACATCCTGCCAATCGGCAATCACAACATTCGGCGTTCCCTGCCCGCCCCATTCCATCCACGCCCACATCAACACTTCATAGAGGCTTTCGAGCAGCATCATCGGCTCGACATGATAGCGCTCCTGAAAGCGCTTCATTGGCTCAATTTCCATGAACAGATTCGCCAGCACATCGCCATAACCCATACCCGCAGGCGTTTCAGCGTTGTATTCGACAAATTGCAGCTTCATTTGATCGAGGCTGAAAAATGAGTCGAGCCGCGAACTCGTCCACGGAATCACGCTGCCAAGATCGAGGCTGAACAATTGTTCCTCATAGGCTTCAAGAAAGAGCTGCTCGCGCAGGTTCGCGTCGGACATGCACGCCTCATGCGCGCGCGAGAACGCGCTCAGCAGAATTTCCGTCTCGTGCTTGAGGTAATCCCAATGTTCCTTGAAGTAAAAATGCGGACGCAGCACATTGCAAAGCGGACGATCACCAAAATACAGGCTGCGCTTGAGTAATTCCGAGCGCATGAAATAATCAGCTTCCGGGGCAATATCCCCCGTGAGTTGGGCGTGATAGTGATCAATCGCTTCGCGCACCATCGTCATGGTGCGGTCGCCTGATGATCACCGTCCGCCGCGCGCGCCAACTGCCCCCAATCGTACCGGGCGCGCGTTTCTTCGTTCGACAGCGCCAAGCGAATCGCGGTATCCGCGAGATGCGTGACCATCCAATCGAAATGGGTGCGTCCGAGCGAGTTCACGTCCATATCGGGCGCGGGATTCATAAAGTCAATCGTATACGGCTCGCCATTACGCACCGCGAACTCGACCGCGTTCATGTCATAGCCGAAAGCGCGGCAAATCGCCAGCGTGTCGCGCTCCAACTGTTCGACCAGTTCCGGCGCGAAATCATGTTCGGGCATATAATTGTTGCCATACGTGGGGCGCGGCACGAACTTCATCACGCGCAGATCGCGCTGCCCTAAGCACATTACGCGCGCATACGTTTCCCACTCGATGAACTCTTGCAGGATCATCGTCAGCAAGCCGCTTTGGTTGTATTTATCCCACAAATCTTCCATCGAGCGCACGATATACACTTCGCGCCAGCCGCCGCCGAACGCATCCTTGAGTACGCACGGAAAGCCGCCGACATACTCGACGATGCCATCCCAATCAATCGGATACGCCAAGTTGCGCAGGCTTTCATCATGGATGATGCCCGGAATGTATTCTTTGTTGGGCAGCACGGCTGTGCGCGGCTGCTTGACGCCGAGCTTATCCATCAGCGACGTGCCGAAGAATTTATCATCCGACGACCACATGAACGGGTCATTGATGACCTTTACGCCTTGCAGCACAGCATTTTTCAGATACAGCCGATAGTATGGCACTTCGTGCGAGATGCGGTCGATGATCACGCGATAAGGCACAGGTTCATTGATGCGCGTGCCGCCGATCTGCACATATTCCGCGCTCACACCCGTTTCATGCGTGCGCCGATTCACCTCATCCAGAAATGCTGGCGGCAGCGACCACTCGCGCCCGACGAACATCCCGATCTTCACTTGCTCCGACATGGCATCCCCCAAAAGATTTTTACTGCGATAGATCGCTGAAACCATTTTGCACCACCATCAGCATAAATTTTCACGTAGAGGCGATGTGTTTTGTCGCCCCTACACCTCCATGCCTGATCCCTGCTCACCTGCCCCCGCTTAATCATGCCCGAAGAGGTACTTCGGCACGATCCGTTGCCAGTAGGGCCAGTCATGCACCCACCCGTCCCACTCGCGGTAAGCGTTGCCGATCCCCTTACTCCACAGCATCGACGCAAAATCACGCGACCACTGCACCTGCGGATCACCCGAACCCGCCACCAGAATGATGTCCTGCTTCTGGATCGCCGCCAAACGCCCCCAGTCATGCTCATTCGGCACGAACTGCATCGGGTTGTTGAAATACACATAATCATCGCTGTAGCCCGCCGTAAAGCTGCGGATGTCGTACAAACCGCAAATGCCGAGAATGCGATCCACGAGATGCGGATACTTCAGCCCGAAGCCCGCCGCATGATAAGCGCCGAAACTCGCGCCCATCGTGATCAGATAATGGTTGTGATTGCGCGACCAGATCAGCGGCACGACTTCGTTGTGCAGATACTCGAAATACTGATGATGCCGATAAGCGCGTCCGCCGGGGTGCGCCCACCACGCATACCAGCTTTCTTCGTCGATGGCATCGACACAGTAAGCGGTCAGCCAGCCGCGTTCCAGCGGTTCACGTAATGCGCCGTGCATAATGCCGCGATCTTCCCATTCGTAGAAGCGCCCCTTCGACGTAGGAAAGACGATCACGTTTGCGCCGCCATGCCCGAACACCAGTAAATCCATGTGGCGGTTTAACGATGGGCTGTACCAACGATGATGTTCCCGATTCATGCTTGTGTTTATCCTCAGTTGAGTTCGATGATTGGCTGAAGTTGACGCGCTGCCAGCACCGCCGCGCGCGGAGTGATCGCCCCCGCGCCCTGCCGTTCAGCGGGGATATTAGCGACGGGCTGCGCAGTTTCCATCAAAATAGACCGAATTAGGTCGGGCGTCAAATAGGGATTCGCTTCGAGCATTTGCGCGACTACCGATGTGAGGATCGCCGCCGATACGGACGTGCCATCAACGTGTTGATGCTTCGCATCGATCAGCTTCAGGCTGTTGATGCGCGCCTGCAAACGGGCATAGAGCGCGTCGTCGGGGCGTTCGACTTCGTGCCGCCGCAAACCGAGATCGGCATAACCCGACACCAACAGACGCCGCAGCGCTTTTTCGCCTTCGCTCAACAGCAGCGGACCCAGCCAGTACGCCTCACGATCCACCAGCGTACCGGGCAAAATCGGGGACGCGATCCACTGTGCGGGCGCGATCACATCAGGCTTGCGCGAACCGTCATGGGCATAGCCGTAATCGCTTTGATACATGCCCCAGCGCGCGCGATCCGTCGTGTTATTGTCGTTATAACCGCCCACGGTGATCGCATCGATGCTGCTGGCAGGCGGCACAACCAACGCCGCGTTATGATTGCCCGACGCCGCGATCACGGTCACACCGCTGGCGACCAGCTTCCGCACCACCTGATGCAGCGGATGATCGGGATCATCACTTGGATAATCACCGCCGACGCTCAAATTCACCACACGGATATTCAAGCGTTGATGCGTGTCGATCAACCAGCGTAAGCCGCGCAAAATGTCAGACTCTTTGACATGCCCGCGCGGGCTGCTGATCTTGATCAGCACCACGTCGCAGCCCGACGCGATCCCGCGATAACGACCGCCCGATGATAAGCCATCGCCCGCCGCCACGACGCTGGTCATTTGACCATGCCAACTAAGATCGTTCACTTCCAGCACGCGCGGTTGCTCGATAATGTGATTCGTCGTCGCATCGACATGCAAACGCACCCGCGCGCCGAGATCAGCGTGCATGTAAAAGCCGCTGTCCACAAACGCCACCGTCACGCCGCGCCCGATGAACTCGTCCGGCGCTTCCAGGCGTTCCGACGTGGGCAGCAACAGCGGAGACTCCGCGTTATAGCGAGGAAAAGTCGCCGTAAACCGCATCGCCTAGCCGGTCTGTCCGGTGCGCGTCGCGCCCATGGGCGTATACGTCGCTGTGAAATCACGCATAAAGCGCTCGGTATATTCGCTCAGCAGCGTCTCAACGCGCGCTTGATCGGGCGACACCATGATCAAGCCCGCGTGATAGGGTTTACGCGCGCGCCAGCGAATTTCCGGCGCGTCGTATGCCGACAGATCGGGATATTCCTGCTTCGCCAGCGTGATCAGCACGCCGCCGTAATCCTCACGCACGTTCGGCAGTTGATAGGTTTCGCCGCGCAGCAGCGCGACCTCCAAGCGTGCCAATTCGCGCCACAAATTGATGTTGGTCGCGTGTTCGATCATATCAGCAATAAACGCGCCACCCACGCGCGCCGCCACTTCGAGAAAATAATAGCGTCCGTCGGCGTGCGCGCGGATAAATTCGGCGTGCGTCACACCGTTTTTCATCCCCAACGCGCTCAATACCTGCGCATTCATGGCTTTGACCGCCATTTCTTCTTCCGAGCCGCGCGGCAAAACACGCGAATTGAACGCGCCGCCCCCTTGATACACCTGCATCGGCGGCGCGCCATATTTCTGTGCGCTGACGAACACGATCTCGCCGTTCACGGTCAGCGAATCGACGTGATATACATCGCCGGGGATAAACTGCTCCAGCAGATAGAACGATTGACGATCCCCCAATTGATCGAGCGTGCGCCATACCTGTTCGCTGTCAGTCGGCTTGCTGATGCCCATCGAACCCGCTTCAGTGCGCGGTTTTAGCACCCACGGCGCTGGCACTTGCTCCATGTAGACGCGCAGATCATCATAATTCTTGACGCCCATAAATGGCGGCACGAGAATGCCCGCCGCCTGCGTCAGTTCGCGCATGATCAGCTTGTCGCGGAAGTGGCGCACATGCGACACGCGCATCCCCGGCAAGCGCAAATGCTCACGCAGCAGCGCACACAGTTCAACGTCGAACTCATCCAGCGCCAACACCGCGTCGATGCGCTGCCCGCGACACATCCAACTGACGGTATGAATCAGGTCTTGGTAACGACGCAGATCGGGCGTAGTCACCAACTCATCGATCACGTTGCGGGGCCACGGTTCGTGTTGCAATTCATCTTCGGTGAGCAAAATCACCTTACAGCCCAATGCCTTGGCGGTTTGCAGCGTGAGATCGCCCTTGTAAGCACTAGAAATGAACAGGATCGTCAGTGGTTTAGCGGGGTTCATCGCACACCTATCCTGTGCTGATTAAAGAGACTGTGAAAACTATAACACTCTCGCAATATTTTGCCTACAGACGATCATCCTTAAAAACACGGGCATACATCGTACTTTGTGCCTCAAGCAGCGCGCGCATTGGCTCAACATATCCCAAACGCGGCGTGAATATACGTTCCGTGCTATCAGTGGACGCGGGTTCGTCGCCAAGCGCACGCGCGATCAGCCGCGCGACCCCTAACGCGGTGACTTCATCCGCCGATGTCAAATGGATCGGGTGTGCCAGCGCATCCGCGATCATCTGCGTCCATGCCGCCGATGCACGCAGCGCCCCGCCACCCGCGCGGATCGTCAAGGGTTCGCGTAGCAGCGGCTTGAGTTGATCGAGAATCAACGCGAAGCGCAGCACCATGCCTTCCAACGCCGCCTGGGCGATGTCAGTCGGCGTGGTTGATAGACGGATGCCGTGCAGCGCACCTGTTGCGCTCTCGTTCCAGCCGGGGCTGCGCTCGCC
>JBGSRB010000461.1:0-1543 GCA_041737735.1 Anaerolineae bacterium
GCTTCGACGCGCTCGACCGCGCTGCGCTGCGTATACGCGGCGTCGGGCGTCTCGCTTTTGGGCGCGGGCAGCGCATTTTGCAGCGCGCCGGAAAGATCGATCAAGGCGGGACGCGCGCGCCGATAGGTGTTGCGGCAGCGCGAGATCGCAATCGTGTATAGCCATGTTTTGAACGCCGCGCGTGCAGGATCGAAGCGGCGCAGGTTCTTGAACGCATAGACGAACGATTCTTGCAGCACGTCTTCGGCGTCCTCGCGATTAAACAGCAGGCTGTAGCATAAACGATGCAGCCCCGGCGCGAATGCTTCATACAGCGCTGCATAACCCGTTTGATCGCCCGCCAGTGCGCGCTTGATGGCGTCGTGCGCGGTGGTGTTGTCCAGCATCCGCGTGTCGTTCCTTCGTTTATGCGCTTAGCAACACGGCATTATACACAGTCGCGCGCGCGTTTCCTCAAGGTGATTAACCGACGGCGGTCGGCGTGAAACCGTCCCAAATATCTTGACGCAGCCACAAAACGACATCTTCTTGCGCGATATTGTCACGATTGGGCAGGCGATTCTGCGTCCACCACGCCAGCACATCGACAGCGCGCACATTCGGTTCAGCCCATGAACGCGCAAGCGTGAACGTTTGACCGAGATACGCGCCGCCAAAATCAGGATCGACCATCTCTGCTGGCGCGATCACGATGGGCGCGCCGCGCGCCTCCGCCACACTGCTGACAAAGCGCGCGTTCGGGTAATCGCGCACGATCCACGCCGCTGCATCAGTTTGCGGCGCGATCACGACGAGTTCGAGCGTATTGAAGCCGCTTGTATTCCGCAGCGCGAGTTCGCGCAAGCTGGCGCGCAGCAGATGCGCGTCGCTGTCGGTGGCGCGCAGGTGATACAGCACGGTGGGGCTTGCCGCGCGAAAGACTGCCGCGTTCCAGCCCGCGCCTAGTGACGTGATCAAGCCGAACGCCGCCACGCCCAAGATTAAGCCCTGCGCGGCGGTCAGGTTGCCCCACAGACTCGCGAACAGAAAATAGCCGATGAACAGGAACATCAGCGCGACCAGCAGAATTACCATACTATCGGGTTGCAGCGGCACGCTCAACAGCGCGCCATCGAGCGAAAGCATCATCGAGCGCGCCAATGATTGCAGCGCCAGCGCTAAGATCGCCAACACGCCCGCGCTTGCGCTGGCGACCACCCAACGCGCCCATGTGGGCGGCGGCAGGAAGATTTTGACATCTTCGGGGCGCAGCACTTCGATCAGCGTGCGGGAAGCCAGCGCGCTCAACGGCAGCGTGATCCATAGGGCGTGCGCGGCTGTTCCGCCCGCATAGATCACGCCGCTGATCATGCCCACCAGCGCCCACGCGATCAGGAAGCGATCAAGTGTGGGTATGCGGCTGCGCCAACGCGCGACCACGCCCGCGATGGCGAGAAATAACACGAAGGGTTCGTAAAACAGCGCCACCGCCAGCGGATAGGCTGCCGTGCTGTGCGGCGCGGCTTCGACCCACCCGCGCAGCGCGCCGCCGATCACCGCTGTG
>JBGSRB010000469.1:0-2236 GCA_041737735.1 Anaerolineae bacterium
GTGGGCGCGAACAGCCCGATCAGTGCGGGCGTGGCGCGCAACAGCGGCGCGACGTGTGGCGCAGCCGAATGGTACGCGCAGATCAAGCCACAGCGCGATATTTTCTTCAACACGGCGGGCGCTATCGACGTGATCAATGACGCACCCGCGTCTGTCCGCGGCGCGCGCGACACGCTCAATGTGATCATCAACAACACTGACACGATCGCCGCGCCCGACTGCGCCAGTATCCCGCGCGCACTGCTGGTCGAGGCACTGACCGACTATGTGGCGCACATCAACGCTTTGAGCGCAGGCGACTTGAGCGCCGCCGACAGCGCGCTTGCCACGCATCAAGCCGCGGATGCGCTGTTTGTCTCATGGCTCAGTTGGTTAGGCATCGCTTTGTAAACGATCAGGCGGCGGGCATACTGCTATACTAAGGTGATGACGTGCGTCGTCACCTTGTATGTAAGCCATCTGGGTGATGCGTTATGCCCTGCACCCGTTATGATCGTAACTTCATCTTATGTTAAGCTTTCTTAAATGTAGACGCGCTACAAACACCATTGGACACATTGTTAGCCAGAGTAAGGCAGCACGCCATGCCCCAAGCATCCCTGATCCAAGCCTTGATCGTCGTTGTCGTGAGCTACGTGATTGGGTCAATTCCCACCGCGTATATCATCGGACGTCTACGCAACATCGATATTTTTGAAGTGGGCAGCGGCAACATGGGCGCGACCAACATCGTGCGGGCAACAGGTAAAATCACGTGGGGGGTGCTGGTCTGGTTCTTTGACAGCACCAAGGGCATCATCGCCATTTTGCTGGCGCATCGCATCATGCCCGATAATATCGCGGGCGCGACCGTGATCGCTGCCACCGCGTCAATCGTGGGGCATAACTGGTCGTTGTTCGTCGGCATCATCACGGGGACGCTGCGCGGCGGCAAGGGCGCGGCGACCGCGTTCGGCACGCTGGTGGTGATCATTCCGCTGCATGTGATCGCGGGGATGCTGGTGTTGTTCGGCATTGTGATCGCGGTCACGCGCTATGTATCGCTGGCGGTGCTGCTCATGTTCGGTATGGGCGTGCTGGCGATGCTGATTTTGACCATGCAAAACACCATTGCCAGCGAATATGCGGTTTACTCGCTGGCGGTCACATTTTTGATCGTCGTGCGTTTCCGCGACAATATCCAACGTTTGCTCGACGGCACCGAACGACGCTTGGGCGAACGAGTGTAAACAGGCTTAACGCTTGCTTAAGCCACCGCTGCCAACGATCCGCCGTTGTGAAACCAACTAATCCCCCCGCGACGGGCGCGCGATCGCCAGTTTGCGTTTGCTCCAAGCGCCTTGCCAACGCCCATCTAACCTTCCTGAAACACGCCCCCACAAACAGATTGCGCTACACGTTCTGCTTGAAGTGCGGCGCGTTTGTGCGCGTCAAAACGGCGAAGGTGAATGGCATTAAACTTAAACTATGACATTCCCTCATCAATTGGGGACTTGCGTCGAATGCAAATTTGATATGCAATTAGGTGAGTGTCTCAAGGATGAATGGCAATGATGGCTGCACTCGAACGCACTCCCATTGAAGCGGTAATCGCCGCTAAACGGCAGCAACTGCAACGGCGCAAACTGCGTGTGCCGCTGGAAGCCATGCGCGCATTAGCCGGTATGCAGCGCCGCCCTGACCCGATCCTCAGCACAGTGACCGATCATACCGATGTGCTGCTGTTCGGGCAGGTGCGCTATAAAACGACCGCGTATGATCCGGTGGCGGCGGCGCTGCGGATGGTGCGCGCGGGCTTGGATGGGGTCACGTTGTTCACTGATAACGCGCTCTACGAGGGCAGCGCCAACGATCTCACGCTGATCACACGCGCGGTGGGTGTGCCGGTCGTGCTGCAAAATTATCTGTTCGATGAATATCAGATTGTCGAAGCGCGCGCCGCCGGCGCCAGCGCGGTGCGGCTGGTGGTCGGCTTGCTGACACCCGACTTGCTGAGGCAGTTGGTTTCGGTGACACAGCGCAACCGCATGACGCCGATTGTGCGCGTGAACACGATTGATGAATTAACGCGCGCGATCGAAGTTTGCCCGTCCGCGATTGAGATCGGCTGGCGCGATCCGATCAGCAACGTGCTGCTGATCGAACCCATGCGCGAGCTGCGCGCCGCGCTGCCCAACGGCACGCGCGTGATGCTGTATAACCGTTTGCGCTCGTTTGAAGAAGCCACCGCCGCCGC